>PMLI01000103.1 GCA_003158835.1 Acidimicrobiaceae bacterium | reverse complement strand
CGTCGAGCTCCATAACGGCCTGGGTCGAATCCCACTTCGCCACCGAGACCGTCGGGGGAGAGACGGTCTACAACCTGACCGCCCCGACGACCAAGTGACGGACCTTCGGGCCCCGGACGGCGCCGGCGACCGTGATCGGGCATAGCCTTGCCCCGTGCTGTGGCCGCACCAGATTACGGGGTCGAGCCGGTCCGTTTTGGGATATACCTGCGAAAAAATCGCAGGTATATACCAAAACGGTGGCCGGGTGGGCGGGGCGGGCCTCCTGTGACACTGCGGCTTCGCCTCGTGGCCGGCTTGGTCGCTCTGATGGCAGTAGGCCTGGCCATCTTCGGGGTCACCACGTACAAGCTGTACTCCCGTTCGCAGTACGGCCAGCTCAACTCCGAGCTGCAGAGCTCTGTACCCCTGGTTACCCAGGAGCTGGCTCAGGCGGCCAACGTCTCGCTACCCCCTTCGAGCGGCACCGACGCAGACGCAAGCAACAGTCGCTCCGGGGCCACGAGCGACGGGCAGGTGAGCAGCGAGAACCTAACCAGCGGGGCGCCGCAGCCCCCACCCGGCGGCGGCACCAGGGGGGGGCCGGCGTCCGGCCAGGGCGGTGGTCAGGGGGGCGGCCCGGGAGGCCCGGTCCTGGTCCCGCCCGGGACTTACGGCGAGCTGCTGGGAAAGTCGGACAACGTCATCAGCAGCATCCGCCTGCCGGCGCGCGCCTCGGGGCCCCGCCTGACGGCCGGCCTGCTGGCGAGCGGGCGCGCCCGGACGGTCCGATTGGGTTCGGAGAAAGGGAGCTCCGGGTGGCTGGCGTACATAGGTCCCCGGTTGAGCAACGGGGACCGGGTCGTTGTCGCCCTTCCGACCAGCGATGTCACCAACTCGTTGGACCGGCTGGTACTGATCGAATTATTGGGTGCGGTCGGGCTCCTGCTGGTCCTTTCGGCCGGAGCGGGTCTGGTATTGCGCCGTGGTCTTTCGCCGCTCGAGCACATGGCCGACACAGCTAAAGAAATCGCCGGCGGTGACCTGGCCCAGCGGGTCCAGGTGGGAGCGCACGGCACGGAGGTCGAGCAGTTGGCGACGGCGTTCAACACCATGCTCGACGAGATCCAGCGGGCTTTCGCACAGCGGGACGCCACCGAGGAGCGCCTGCGCCAATTCCTGGCCGACGCCTCTCATGAGCTGCGCACTCCGCTCACGTCTATCCAGGGCTTCGCCGAGCTCTTCCGTCTGGGGACCGAAAACCGCCGTATGAGTACGGCCACGATCATGAGGCGGATCGAAGAAGAATCGGCCCGGATGAGGGGATTGGTCGAGGACCTGCTGTTGCTGGCGCGGCTGGACCAGGTCCGCCCGGCCGAAAGGGCGCCCGTCGACATGTCCGTGCTGGCCGCCGACGCCTGCAGCGACGCCATCGCCGCTGACCCGGGGCGAACAGTGACCTTGGCCGCCCCCCAGCCGGTCGTCGTCCTGGGTGACGCCGCCCACTTGCGCCAAGCCCTGGCCAACCTGGTCACCAACGCCCTGCGGCATACTCCGGCCGGCACCGCTATCGAAGTCTCGGCCGGGCTGCGGGAAGGCTACGCCCTCGTCGAGGTGAGGGACCACGGGCCCGGCCTCGACGAAGAGGCCTTGGACCACGCCTTTGACCGGTTCTGGCAGAAGGACCCATCGCGGGCCGGGACGGGCGCAGGCCTGGGACTGGCCATCGTGGCCGCCGTCGCCGCCGAACACTCGGGGGGCGTGACCGCCACCAACGCCCCGGGCGGGGGCGCCCTCTTCAGTACCCGCCTACCCCTCGTGCCCCCAGGGCCGGCGCGGGACGAGACCGCCCGGCCGGCCGACGCCGCGGGCCGGGCCCACTTATCGGGTGGGCGGCAGCCTGAGGCTGTAGCCCACACCCCGGACGGTGTGAATTAGCGGAGGGTCGGCCCAGTCCACCTTCTGGCGCAAGTAGCTGATATAGGTTTCGAGCACACTGGCGTTACCGGCGAAGTTGTACTCCCAGACGTGCTCGAGGATCTGGTCGCGGGTGAGCACCCGCCGGGCGTTCGCCAGCAGATAGTGGAGCAGTTTGTACTCGGTCGGGGTCAGCTCGATGAAGCGGCCGGAGCGCCAGACGTCCCGTGTCGCCAGGTCCATCTCGAGGTCGGCAAACGACAGGCGCTCCGACCCGGGTACCATCCCCGAGGACCGGCGTAGCACCGCTTTGACCCGTTCGACCAGCTCTTCGATGCTGAACGGCTTGGTCATGTAATCGTCGCTGCCCAGGCGAAGACCCTCGATCTTGTCCGCCGTGGCATCGCGAGCCGTGAGGAAGATTATGGGGATCCTCGTCCCGGCGCCTTCGCTTTGGCGGAGCCGTTTTGTGACATCGAACCCGCTGAGGTCGGGGAGCATCACGTCCAGGACGACGATATCGGGACGGCTCTTCTCGATGGCTTGGAGCGCGCCCCGGCCGGTTGCGGCTCGCTCGACGTCGAAGCCGTTCATCGACAGCCCCATCTTCAGCAGTTCGGTGATGTGCTCCTCGTCGTCGACCACGAGCACCCTCGGGACGCGTTCGGCCATGATGCCTCCTGAGCCGAGCCTAGGCCCTGGTCGTTTCCCAAACTCTCAGGTTCCCTTGTCACGGTTCGGAGGGAACCTTAAGGCCGGCCGCCGAGACTGCAGGCATGGCAATCACCACGTATGACCGAGGCGCGGGCGCCGGAGCCCCTTTTGACCGGGACTTCACGCCCGCCGGCGGCCTCGAGGAGACGCCGGCCCCCCGGCGCCGGCGGCACCGCCTTCGCTCCCTGGTCCGGGGCCGGGAGAGCCAGCCGGCCTGGGCCCGGCCGGCGCTGTTGCTGGTCCTGGCGCTGACTGCCGTCCTGTACCTGTGGGATCTGGGCGCCTCCGGCTGGGCCAACGGCTTCTACACGGCCGCGGTGCAGGCGGGGACCAAGAGCTGGAAAGCCTTCTTCTTCGGCTCGTTCGACTCCTCCAACTTCATCACCGTGGACAAGCCGCCGGCGTCGTTGTGGGTGATGGAGATCTCGGCCCGCCTCTTCGGCCTCAGCTCTTGGAGCATCCTGGTGCCTCAAGCCCTCGAGGGTGTAGCGGCGGTGGCGGTCCTGTACGCCACCGTGCGGAGATGGTCGTCGGCCGCGGCCGGCTTGATCGCCGCCGGCGTCATGGCCCTGACTCCCGTCGCGGCACTGATATTCCGCTTCAACAACCCCGACGCTCTGCTCGTGCTCCTGCTGTGCGCGGCTGCCTACGCCGCGACGATCGCCACCGAGAAAGCCTCGGCGCGCTGGTTGGTGCTGGCCTTCGCCTTCGTGGGGCTCGGCTGTACGACCAAGATGCTGCAAGCGTTCCTGGTCGTCCCGGCCATAGGCGCTACCTACCTTCTGGCTGCGCCCGGTCGCTTCTGGCACCGGGTGCGACAGCTGGCCGTGGGCGGCGTCGCCCTGGTCGTGTCATCGGCCTGGTGGGTCGTGGCCGTGATGATGGTCCCGGCGGCGGACCGCCCCTACATAGGCGGGTCACAGGACAACAGCCTCTGGAACCTCATCTTCGGCTACAACGGCTTC
>PMLI01000018.1 GCA_003158835.1 Acidimicrobiaceae bacterium | reverse complement strand
CGCAAGTACGCCTACATGCCGATCGTGGCCGGCGGCACCTCGTTCATGTACAACCTGGTGATCGCCGGTCAGCAGGTGCGGAACCTGCGACTGTCCGGCGGCACGATCACGAAGATCTTCACCCGGGTGATCACGAGGTGGTCGGATCCCGCGATCAAAGCGGACAACCCGGCGCTCACCCTGCCCGCGATCCCCATCGTCCCCGTGGTGCGCTCCGACGGGTCCGGTACGACCGCGCAGTTCACCAGGTGGATGGCGGCGAAATACGCCTCGACCTGGAACGCGTGGTGCGGCAGGGCAGGCAAACCGCTGCCGTGCGGGACCACGTCCTACTACCCGCGGGTGAGCGGGGACGGGCTGGTCGGGCAGGCGGGATCCCTGGGCGCGGCCGGGTACGTGCAGCAGGCCCAGCACGTCGGGACCATCACCTACGTCGAGTACTCCTACCCGCTCAGCGAGAACTACCCGGTGGCGCTCTTGCTCAACAAGGCCGGGTATTACACCTTGCCCACCCAGTACAACGTCGCCGTCGCATTGGAGAAGGCGCAGATAAACATGGACAAGAGCTCGCCCGACTATCTGCTCCAGAACCTGGACAACGTTTACACCGACCCGGACCCGCGCACCTACCCATTGTCGTCCTACGTCTACATGATCGAGCCGACTGGTGTCTACCCGAGTCCCGAGACGAAGATCACCACCGCCAAGCGGCAGTCGCTTGCGGACTTCGCGTATTACGCCATATGCCAAGGGCAAAGGGTGATAGGACCGATCGGTTACTCGCCCCTTCCGGTCAACCTCGTCGAAGCGGCATTCGGCCAGATCCAGAAACTCCAGACCGCCGATCCGACCATCGACCTGAGCGGGCGCAACATACAGACCTGCGACAATCCAACCTTTGTCCTGGGCCACCCGAACACGAACTATCTGGCCCAGATCGCGCCGATGCCGTTGGCCTGCGACAAGGTCGGCGTCGGGCCGTGTGGGACCAGTGGATCAGGTACCGGGAAGACAACGACGACCACCACCACGACGACAGTTCCCACCACCACGACACGGCCCAAACCTGTACCGGCGGTGACGGCGCTCAGCACAAGGTCTACCGTGTCCGCCAACAAGGTCGAACTTAGACTGGGCTGCAGCGGGGCGACCTGCCGGGGCACGATCAGGCTCTATGAAGGCGGCACCCTGCTCGCCACCAAGAGCTACGAAATGTTCGCGGGCACGGCGTCCAGCTGGCGGGTCTACTTGAACAGCAAAGCCCTCCTGCTGCTGGTCAACTCCAGGTACCACACCCTCAATGCCACCGAGGTAGTCACCGTGACCGACGGAACGACCGTACGGAAACAAATAACCCTGGTCGGCCCGGCGGTGACCGCGCTCACGACAAGGGCGGCCGTGTCCGGCAACAAAGTGGAACTGAAGCTGCACTGCAGCGGGGCCACTTGCCAAGGCACAATATGGCTCAATTACGGGAGGCCCTCGCTCGCCAAGAAGAGCTATGGCATGGTGGTGGGCACCACGGCCACCTGGACGACGTACTTGAACAGGGAAGCCATGCACCTCCTGGCCAGGGCCAGGTACCACACCCTCACTGCTACAGAGACAGTCACCGTGAGCGACGGGCCGACCGTACATAGACAAATAACCCTGGTCGGCTAGGTCCCCACCTGACGAGGCGGCCGGGCCCCCTCCTGGTTACTGACCGGAAGGGGGTTCCGGTAGCAACTGGCCAAGAAAGTGGCGGTAGCGGGAAGGCATAGAGTCGGGGCGTGAGCAACATTGGAACCGAAAACGGCGCTAAGGGGGGTCTTCTGGGTAGCCGCGCCAAAGTGGTCAACAATGCGCCCCCTAATGCGTGTTAGCGGGGAGCGGACCGCTAGCCGGGAGCGACCCAGAGCCGGACCGCCAGCCCGAGGCCGGCGCCCTTCGGGAGCTACAGAACACCTACAGCGCTCCGGACCGCTATATGGCCTATGCCCAGGTGGCCGGTAGAGGTGGCGGCACTTGGTAGACAGGACTGGCCTATGTGCTGCACGTGATGCATACTTCCCTTTTATGGGCGGCTTAACAAGCGTTGAGATTCAAGGGAAATCAGCTCATAACGGACGGCTCTGGCGCCCATGAGCAGCTCCGCGCCATGTCGATGGCGGCGCCAGAACACGCACCCCGATCCTCGAGGTCGCCCATGGGCGATCTGGGGGCGTGGTGCCCGGCGAGGCTCGTTTGGTGGCGGTGGTCGCGGGATCGTCGATTTCGCGCTCGTGATGACCAACTGCTCTGACGTAGCCGGGCGCGTTGATCGCCCTGTTCTTCGGCGCTCTGGTCGCAGGACAGCTACCGGGAGCCCCGGTCCGTGCCGGTGACCTCAGCGCCTCGGCTTGCCGTTAGGGGGTGCGAGAGGCCAGTTGGTCGTAGCGTAGGACAACAATGAGCTGGGATCTGCGGCACCGGAAATCATCGCTGGTGATCCGGTTGCTGCTGGCAGTTTGGATCGCCGTCATCGTCGTTGTGCTCTGCGCCACAGGACGCTGGTGGGGCCTGGTATTCGTCGTTCCCCTGGTCCTTGACTTGTACCTGCTCCGCCGGATCTTGGCGGCCGGCCAC
>PMLI01000295.1 GCA_003158835.1 Acidimicrobiaceae bacterium | reverse complement strand
GCGCCTTCACCCGCCTCGGACGCCATCCCTGGTCACTCTGGCGTTACCAGCGGGCGCTGCCGTTTTCGGCCTCCGCCACCAGCTGGCAGCCCGTGACACTGGGGGAGGGGGCCACGCCCCTCGTTGCCATCGACGGCGGGCTCAAGCTGAAACTCGATTTCGTGATGCCGACGCTGTCGTTCAAGGACCGCNNGCGTCGCCAAAGCGGCCGAGCTCGGCGTGCCCCGGCTCGTCTCCGACAGCAGCGGCAACGCCGGGGCCTCGATCGCCGCCTACGGGGGGCGCGCCGGGATGGCCGTCGAGGTATTCGTCCCCGGCGCGACCTCGGAGAAGAAGGTGGCACAGCTACGGGGCTACGGGGCTACGGTGCACCGGGTACCCGGGCCCCGGGCGCAGGCCGCCTCGGCCGCCATCGACCACGTCGAAGCGACCGGCGCCTTCTACGCCAGCCACGTCTACAACCCGCTCTTCCATCACGGGACCAAGACGTTCGCGTTCGAGCTGTGGGAGCAGCTCGGCCGCCGCCTGCCCGAGACGGTCCTGGTCCCGGCGGGCAACGGGACGTTGCTCATCGGAGCCGCCATCGGCTTCCGGGAACTGGTCGCGGCAGGACTGGGCGAACGCCTGCCCCGCCTCGTCGCCGTGCAGGCCCAGCGCTGCGCGCCCCTCGCCCTCGCGACCCGGGCCGCCGGTCAGAGCCGGGGCAGAGACGCGCCGCCGGCGCCGGGGGAAGGGGCGGGCGAGACCATCGCCGAGGGGATCGCGATTGCCGAGCCGGCCCGGCTGGCGCAGATGCTGGAAGTAGTCTCTGAGAGCGGTGGGACGGTCCTCACTGCGACTGAAGCCGGGATCGCATCGGCCCGGCTGGCGCTGGCGGCGAAGGGGGTCGACGTCGAGCCAACCGCGGCTGTCACGTACGCGGGCTGGCTCGAATGGACGGAGGCACCCGGACCTTCGTCCACAGTCCTGGCCATGACCGGAGCGGGGCTCAAAGCTGGTGGGTACTGTTAGCTGTGGCATACCGGAACGTGCTCGGCGAAGAACTACAGCCCTGCGGTCTCGAACCCGTCACCGGCTTCTACCGCGACGGCTGTTGCTCCAGTGGCCCCGAGGACCTTGGATCCCACACCATCTGCGCCGTCGTCACGGCCGAGTTCCTCGAGCACCAGCGCCGCATCGGCAACGACCTCGTGACCCCGGTGCCGGCCTACCGCTTTGCCGGCCTCGTCCCGGGCGACCGCTGGTGCGTCACGGCCGTGAACTGGCTGCGCGCCTACCGGGACGGCGCGGCCTGCTTCGTGGTGCTCGCCTCGACCAACGAAGCCGCCCTCGAGATTGTGCCCCGGGCCGCGCTCGAAGAGCACGCCGTCGACGTGCCGCCCAGCCTTCACGGGCTCGAAGGCCCGGCCGAGCGGTAGCGCCGGCCTAACCGAGAAGCGGGTGCCAGGTGCCCAGGACGACCGCCAGCGCGTTGGCGCCACCCGCCACTGCGAGCACCACCCCGGCCAGTGCCCAGTCGGCGCCTCGTACCCGCTGGATGCGAGCGGTGGTCCGGGGACCTCGGGAGTCGAACCCCCGGCTGTCCATGGCCAGGGCCAGGCGGGTACCGTGACGGATGGCGGCAATGAGCAGGGCGTACACGGCAGAGACGAAAAGGCGGACGGCGCTCAGCGCCGAGCCCCCGGCGTCGATGCCCCGGGCCCGCCGGGCCCGGTGGATAGTGGCCCACTGCGCGCTCAGGAGCGGAAGGAGGCGGAGGGCGGCGAGCGCTCCGTAGGCGAACCGGGCCGGGACGTGCAGTTGCTGGACGAGCGAGTCGGCCAGGTCGACGGCGTCGGTGGAGGCAAAGACCAGGACCCCCGGGAGGGCGATGGCCAGCAAGCGCAGGGATATGGCGGCGGTGGTGGCCCGGCTGGCGTCGGAGGCGATCAAGTTGGCCACGGCCACTCCGGCGGCGGCGACGGGCAGGGGCCACGCTCGGCTCAGCACGGCCCGCAGCGGGATGCCGGCCAGAGGCAGCGCCAGCAGTTCGCTGCCGAGGAGGACCGAAGCGGTGACCAGGTCCGCCGTCACCAGCAGGCCGACCATCACGATGGCGGCGCCCGCCAGTTTGGCCGCCGGGTTGAACCGGCCCAGTCGGGTGCCGGCGAGCGGCGCCGCTATCGCCGGCATCAGCCCACCGGTGCGTAGCTGGGCTCCAACCGCCCCGCGCTCAAGCGGATCTGCCGGTCGGCCAGCGCGCCCACCAGGTCGGCGTCGTGGGTCACCACCACCACCGCCCGCCCGGCGTCGCGCTGTTCGGCCAGCAGGGCCGCCAGCTCGTCCCACGTGCAGGCGTCCTGCCCGAAGGTTGGTTCGTCCAGCACCAGCAGCGCCGGGTCGGTGGCGAGGGCGGTAGCCACCGAGAGCCGCCGCTTTTCCCCGCCCGAAAGAGTAAAGGGATTGGCCTCGGCCAGGGCGACCAAGCCGAGGCGGTCCAGGAGCTCGCCGACCCGACGGGCCGAGGCATCCCCGGCCATCCCGGTGCGCCGAGGCCCGACGGCGAGCTCAGCGGCGACGGTTGAGGCTACGAACTGGTGCTCGGGCTCCTGGAAGACCGTGCCCACCCAACGGACCAGGTCTCTGGGCCGCCACTTGGCATAGGGGCGGGCCGGGCCGCCGGCGACAAAGCGCACGCGGCCCGCCGACGTCGCCAGCAGCGACGCCAGGACCAACGCCAGGGTCGACTTGCCCGAACCATTGGCGCCGGTTACCGCCAGGACCTGCCCGCCGTAGGCGGTGACGTCCACGCCGTCGAGAGCGGGCATCTCGGCCAACGGGTAGTCGACGACGACGCCCTCCGCCACCACCACCGGGGGCCCGGCTGGGCGCGGCGGGGCCAAACGGGCCGGCGCCGGGCCGGGGGCCCACACGCCCGCGGCCCGCAACGCCCGCCCCTGGCGGGCAAACACCGCGGTCGGGCAACCATCGGCCACCACCCCGCCCCCGGGCTCGAGCACCACGACCCGGTCGACCAGGTCCAGCACCGGCGCCACTCTGTGCTCTACCAGCAGCAGCGTCGCCGCCGACGCATCCAGGACACGGCGCAGGGTGGCAAGCACCAGGGCCGAGCCATCCGGGTCGAGGTTGGCCGTCGGCTCATCCAGGAGCCACAGACCAGGCGACACGGCCACGACGTCCGCTATCGCCAATCGCTGTTGCTCGCCGCCCGAGAGACGGTCGGTCGGGTGGGCCAGCGGGTACTTGAAGTCGACGGCGGCCAGCGACCCGGCCACCCGGTCCCAGATCTGGGCCACGGGTACGGCCAAGTTTTCCAGGCCGAAGGCGACCTCGTCGCCGACCCGTCCCATCACCAACGACGAGGAAGGGTCCTGGAACACCAACCCCGCCCGCCCGGTCGCGTCCCCGGCCGGGCCGCCGTCCACCCGCAGCGTGCCCTCCTCGTCTCCACTGTCGGGAGCGCGGAGCAGCCCCGCCAGCGCCGCCAGCAGTGTGCTCTTGCCGGCGCCGGAGGGACCGAGCAGCAGCACCCGCTCGCCCGCCTGAAGCACCAGGTCCAAGTGCCTGACCGCCCAGCCACGCCGGCCGGCGTGGCGCCACCCCCAGTCGCGGGCCTCGACCGCCGCGCTCACGTAACGGTGGCACGGCGCCCGGACGCGAACGGTTGCAAGGCCCCGGTCCGGGCCAACGCCCGCACCAGGAGCTCGCCACCCACGCCGGCGATCACGAGCGAGCTGGCCATAACCAGCACGACATAGGTCAGCATCCAGTCAGCCCGCCACGCCCCGTAGTAATAGACCAGATCCAATACGGCGGCGGCCAGGCCGGCGGCGGCCCCGGCCAGCGCCGGGACCGGGAGCCGCCACCACCGGTAGGCGAAGAGGGCGAAGATGAGCTCAGGCGCCAGGCCCTCGGCCACGCCGTAGGCGACAACCGACAGCCCCCAAGCGCTGCCCAGAAGGGCTTCCACCACCGAAGCCACCAGCTCGGTATACAGGGCCGCGCCCGGCTTGCGGACGATGAGGCCTCCGATGACCCCGGGCGCCAACCAGACGCCGTACATCACCGCCTGAGCTGGGGGGAAGGCGGAGAAAGCCCCCGAGGTGGTGGTCCAGAGCTGCGACCACCCCCAGAAAACGACTCCTCCGGCCACCGCGATCACGGACGCCACGACGATGTCGACGGTCCTCCAGCGTCGCCCGCGGCGTGTGCGCTGCCCGGTAGTGCTGGTGCTGGCCATAGCAGTGACTCCCTTCGCTGGCATTACCCAGATCAGGTACAAGGGTCTGCGGACTGCCCGCACTCTCAGCGCCGAGGCGCTCCCCTGTCATTTGTGGACTGGTACTACCACCCAGCATACCTCCGCCCGTCCGGGCGTTGCCCGGCTCCCCAGGACGCACAGCTCGGCCCGGGGCGGCGGGCTAGGGCCCGGTTGCGACAGGACGGTCCTCGTGATTGCTCCACTCAGACCACGAGCCGGGGTACAGGGCCCCCTCGAACCCGGCGATCGCCAGCGCTGCGATCTCGTGGGCGGCGGTGACGCCCGAGCCGCAGTACACCGCTATGGCGGTGCCCGGACGCGCTCCCAGCCCGCCGAAACGCTCCTCGAGCTCGCCGGCCGGCCGGAAGCAACCGTCCGCGGCCAGGTTCTCGGTCGTCGGCGCGCTGGTGGCACCGGGTATGTGGCCGGCCACCGGATCAACGGGCTCGGAGTCGCCCCGGAACCGCTCGGCCGCCCGAGCATCCAGCAGCAGCCCGCGCTCAGGGAACCCGGCCACGCCGTCGATGTGCACGGTCGGCATGTGACCGGCGGCGAGCTTGACATCACCCGGGACGGCGAGCTCCGGTCCGGTCTCCAGGGCGGCGCCGGCGGCACGCCAGGCCGGGAGCCCGCCGTCGAGAATATGGACCGTCCGCACGCCCGCCCATCGCAACAACCACCAGGCCCGGGCGGCCGACATGGAACCGTTGTCGTCGTAAACGACGGCAGTTTGGCCCTCTCGCAGCCCCCAACCCCGGGCGGCCGCCTCGAGCTGGTCGACCGATGGGAGCGGGTGCCGGCCGATCTTCGGCGCCGCCGGGCCGGCCAGTTCCCGGTCGAGATCCACGTACGAGGCGCCCGGTATGTGCCCGGCCAGGAACTGCTCGCGACCGCTGGGCCCCCCCAAGCGCCATCGCACGTCCAGCAGCCGGGGAGGCGCCGCCGAGGCGCACATGCTCTGAAGCTCTCGCACATCGACCAGCACGTTCATGAGTTGACCTCCGGTGCGCCCCGGCCCCGGTCTCAGCCCAGGTCGGTTCGGTAGCGGTGACAAGCGACCTTGGCCCCGCCGGGGTCATCCGCCTCCTGGAGCACAGGGTCGGCGTGGTCCCCGAAGTGCACCCGTACCCCGCCCGGCCCCGTTTCCATCTTCGCCACCCCCCGCCACAGGGGCTCGTCGGGGTCGGCCGCCCGGTGCCACTCGAGGAGGGCGGCAACCTCGCTGCCGGCCCGTCCCGGGGCGGCGGGCACCTCGACGTCCAGGGACGGCTCGGTGAGCCCCGAGAGGTCCCCGAGCACGTCCCGCTCCTTGCGGAACTCCTCCGGCCCCAACGCCGCCCACCGCATCTCCAGCAAGCTGCGCAGGTCGCGGCTCTCCCACCCGCACGGTCCGAAGGCCTCCGGGCAGCGGGGATGGAAGGCGCAGCCGAGCGGCGGGACCGTCGCGTCAGGGACCTCTCCCCTCGGCAGGCGGCGCGGTATGTGGTGCTCGGGGTCGGGCTCGGGGATCGCCTCCAGCAAGGCGCGGGTGTACGGGTGGCGGGGGTTGCGGTAGAGGTCGTCCGTCGAACCGATCTCGACTATGCGACCGAGGTACATGATGGCGACCCGGTCGCAGAAAAAGCGCGCCGTGGCGAGGTCGTGGGTGACGTACAGGTAGGTGAGGCCGAGGTCCCGCTTGAGGTCCACCAAGAGCTGGAGCACCTTGGCCCGCACGCTCATGTCGAGCATCGACACCGGCTCGTCCGCCACCACCAGCTCGGGCCCGAGAATGATCGCCCGGGCGATGGCGGCGCGCTGGCGCTGGCCGCCGGAGAGCTCGCTCGGGTGCTTGGCCAGGAAGCGCTCCACCGGTACGAGGCCGACCCGCTCGAGCGCCTCCGAGACCTGGGCCCGGCGCTCGTCCGGAGTATTCGCCACGTGATGGATCTTCAAGGGGTGGCCGACCGCCTCCTCGAGGGTCATGGTCGGGTTGAGCGAGGCGTGGGGGTCCTGGAACACCGGCTGCATGCGTCGGCGCAATGGCCGCACGTGGCGCTCCGAGAGCGTCGAGATGGTCTCGCCCTCCAGCAGCACCGAGCCGGCCGTGGGCCGGACCAGGCACAGCACCGCCTTCGCCAGTGTGGTCTTGCCGCTCCCCGACTCGCCGACGAGGCCGAGCACCTCGCCCCGGCGCAGCGAGAAGTTCACGCCGTCGACCGCTTTCACCGAGCCCGTGTCCTGGCCGAGCATCCGTTGCAGGAAGCCGCCCCGCAGGGCGAAGTGCACTTCGAGGTCGCGCACCTCGAGCAGGACGTCTCCGGCCGCCTCCTGCGGCGCCGCCAGCTGAGCGCCTGCGCTCTCAGGCCTCGTCAGCAACAGCGATCTCCTTCATCGAGAGGCGGGCTGTCCCTCCGGGCGGGATGGCCTCGGGCGGGCTTTGCGCCCAGCACTCCACCGAGTGGCCGCCGGGACCGGTCAGCGTGGCGGGGAGCTGCGCCCGGCACACCTCCATGGCCAGAGGGCAGCGGGGGTGGAAACGGCAACCCGGAGGCGGTTCGACGAGGTCAGGGGGCGAGCCCGGGATGAAATGCAGGGACTCGGTGGACAGCGAGATGGTGGAGGCCAGGAGCGCCTCGGTGTAGGGGTGCCGGGGGTGCGCGAACACGTCGCCTACAAGCCCCTGCTCCACGATCCGGCCCGCGTACATGACCGCCACCCGGTCGCAAGCCTCGGCCACGATCCCGAGGTTGTGGGTTATGAGCAGGAGCCCGGCCTGCGTACGAGCCTTGAGCTCGGAGAGCAGCGAGAGGATCTGGGCCTCGACGAGCACGTCCAGGGAAGTGGTCGGCTCATCGGCAACGATGAAACGGGGACGCAGCGCCAGGGTGAGGGCGATCATGATGCGCTGGCGCATGCCCCCGGAAAACTCGTGGGGGTAGTTGGCAAAGCGGGTGGGCGGGATCCCCACCGCCCCGAGCGCCTCGAGCGACCGCTGGCGGATCTCGTCATCGGAGAGCTCTGGTTCGTGGGTGTGCAGAGCCTCGGAAAAGTGCTCCGAGATCCGCATCAGCGGGTCGAGCCTGGTCATGGGCTCCTGAAATATGAGCCCGAGGGCCGGGCCTCGCAGCTGGCGCATCTCGGCCGCCGAAGTGGCCAGGAGGTTGCGGCCGCCGAAGCGGATCTCGCCGTCGCAGCTGGCCGCCTCCGGGAGTAGGCCGAGCAACCCCCGGCCCAGGCTGGTCTTCCCGCAGCCGGACTCGCCGACGAGCCCCAGCGTCTCGCCCGGGGCGACCTCGAAGCTCACGCCGTCCACCGCCTTGACCGGCCCCCGGTCGCTGCCATACCAGACCCGGAGCCCGGAAACGGCGATGACCGCCTCACGGCCGGCGTCAGGCCGGGGACCGGCGGAGCCTGCCGCGGCGGTGGGCCCGGGCTCGCCGGGGGCGGCGCGCCCGACGGGGGGAAAGACCACACGGCGGTAGCCGGGGCGGCGCAGCAGGGGGTTGAGGGTGTCGTTCAGCCCCTCCCCCACCAGGGTCAGGCCCATGACGAGCAGGATGATGGCCAGGCCGGGAAAAATCCCGGTCCACCAGTAGCCGGCCTGGGCATCGGCGATCCCGCGGGAGACGTCATAGCCCCACTCCGCCGCCACGGAGGGGTCCATGCCGATGCCGAGGAACGAGAGGCCCGCCAGGGTGAGGATGGCGTCGGCGGCGTTCAACGAGGCGACCACCGGCACCGACTGGATGACGTTGGCGAAGACGTAGCGCCGGATCACGGTGCGCGGCGGTGCCCCCAGGGCCTTGCCGGCCTCGACGTAAGGCTCCTCGCGCACGGACAGCACGGTGTTGCGGACCACCCGGAAGTACTGGGGGATGTACACGACCGTGATGGCGATGGCGGCGGTGATCACGCCGCCGCCGACCGAGCCCTGGAGCAGGAAGGCGATGACGATGGCGAGCAGCAGGTACGGGAAGGCGAAGATGGAGTCGTTCAGCAGTACCAGGACGCGGTCCAACCAGCCGCCGAAGTACCCGGACACGAGCCCGACGGGCACACCGACCGCGATCGAGAAGCACACGGCCAGCAGGACCACCTCTATCGAAGTCCGCGCCCCGTAGATCACCCGGGAAAGCACGTCCTCGGAGTCGACCGTGGTGCCGAACCAGTGCGCCGCCGAGGGGGCCCCTTGCTGAGGGAAGCGGACGCCATGGGCGATGTACTGGTTGAACCCGTAGGGGGCGATCCAGTCGGCGAAGATGGCGAGCACCACGAACAGCAGGGTCAGCGCCGCGCCCGTCCACAACAGCCAGCGCGGCAAGCCCCGGGAGGCGAGCAGCAGGGCCACACCGCGGCGGCTGCCCCGAGCCCGGCCCTCGGCCGCAGAACCAGCCGGTCCGAGCGGCTCGAGCTCGGCCTGGCCCTCCACCAGCGTGCCGGCAACGGTCATGAGTACCGCAACCTTGGCATCAGTACCTCACCCTCGGGTCG
>PMLI01000562.1 GCA_003158835.1 Acidimicrobiaceae bacterium | reverse complement strand
GGAGCGGGCCCGGAGCCGTGGTCCTGGCGGGCAGATCGTTCGACTTCGACGCCGAGCAGGCCGATGTGCCGGGCGCACTTGACGCGCACCCCCACCTGCGCGACGCTCTGCGAGACTTTGCCGCCGCGCCGGGGCGCAGGGTAGTCATGCTCCCCGGCAAACGCGACGCCTGGTTGGCGTGGCCGTCAGCGGGAGCGGCCGACCTGCGCGCCCGCATTGGAGCGGAGGTGGCCCCGGCCGTAGTGGCCGAACTGCTCACGGCGGCGGGTATGCGGAGAGTCCGGATCGACCCGGGTGACCATTTCCAGGCTTCTCCGGCCATGCCTACCGGGCCCCCCGATCTCGGCCGTCAACGTCTGGCGGATGTCTTCCCGGGGCTGTGGCGGGGGAGCACGAGCGGCTGGCTGGGGGGGCTCGGCCAACTGGACGACCCGAGCGCCGTCAGCCGGTTTGTCGCTTCTCGCCTTGTCTACCGCCAGCTGGGCCGCCGCGCCTGGCTTCTCGCCGTCCCGGTGCTCCTGGCCCTCCTTTTGCGCCTCCCGGTGGCGTTGTTGCGACCTGCCCGCAACGTCTCGGGCATCCTGCTGGCGAGCGCGCTGGGCGCCGCCGTGGTCGAACTGGCGGTGCTCATGGCTCTGGCCGTCGTATCCCTACGCCAGGTTTGGTTGGCCTTTTCGGGTCGCACCGGGGGGCCGCAAGACTTGAACGAGCCGGCCCGGGCGGCCGGTCGCGAGATGGCCAGCGCGGGCTGGTCGGGCTTGGTCACCGGTGGCACCGGCCGGGCGGAGCTGAGCCGGGTGGGCAACGGCTTCTACGCCAACGCCGGTTGCTGTGGGGACGTCGTGAGCGAGTACGAACCTCGGGGTGCCAGCCTGGGCCTGCCGTCCGCCTTCTTGGCCACCCGTCAGCTGGCCTGGATGGAGATGGAAACGGGCAACGAACTGCACGCCCGCCTTCTGCACGCCCAGAGCCTGCTGCCCGGGCCCACACTGGCGGAGCGGCTCTTGACAAGAGCCCCGGAGTCACCGCGCCCGGTGGTGGTCGCCAGCTTCCCGCACGGACGATCGTGGCCCGCCGTGCCCGGGCGGGTGGTGCCTCACCGGCGTTCCCGGCGGCTGGCGGCGCTCGTCGTCGCCGCCGCCGGCTTCCTCTCGCTGGTGTCGGACCTATCGGCACCCGTCGCCCACCACCTCAACGTCCTGCGCCAGTTCCTGCCCCTGGCGGTGCCGCAGGCCGCCGGCGCTCTGGCCGCGCTGGGTGGTTTGGGCCTGCTCATGCTGGCCCGCGGCATCCGGCGCGGCCAGCGCCGGGCCTACCTCGTGTGCCAGGCCACCCTGGTGGCTGTCGCCACATTGCACCTGCTGGGGGCGGGCGGCGTCACCGGTGCCGTCATCGCCCTGGTGGTGGCCGGCTTCTTGTGGCTGGGGCGCGCCTCGTTCCGGGCCGGCAGCGACATCCCCCCGCTGCGGCGGGCCCTGGCCCGTCTTGTTGCCGTCGCCATGACCGCCGTCGTAGCCGGGACGTTGGCTTTGGAAGGTACGTCGTGGGTCACCACCACGGTGCACCATCGCCGGTCGGCCCGGATCGGCTGGGTGCGAGCTTTTCAGGCGACCATAGAACGCATGGTCGGGGCCCGGCACGTGGCGTTGCCGGACCGCCTGGACGATTTCTTCTCTCCGGCGATGTTCTCGGTCACGGCGGGCCTGGTCCTGGTGGCGGCGTGGATGGTGTTCCGCCCGGTCGTGGCCCGCTGGCCTGGTCATACCACCAGCGGGGGCCTCGAGCGGGCCCGGGAGGTGGTCAGGCGGTACGGGGCCGGCACCCTCGACTACTTCACGCTGCGGGCTGACAAAGAGTTCTATTTCTGGGGCGGCACGGTCGTGGCTTACGCCGTCTACAGTGGCGTCTGCCTCGTTTCGCCCGATCCCGTGGGCCCGCCGGCAGAGCAGGAGCGGGCCTGGCGGAATTTCCGGGAATACGCCGATTCCCGGGGCTGGAGCCTGGCCGTGCTGGGGGCATCAGAGGATTGGTTGCCGATCTACCGCTCGACAGGCATGCACGACCTCTACGTAGGCGACGAAGCGGTCGTGCGTACCGAGAGGTTCGCGCTCGGAGGAGGCAAGTTCAAAGGCCTGCGCCAAGCAGTGAAGCGGGTGGCGCGCCACGGCTACACGATCAGCTTCCATGACCCCGCCCACGTGGGCCAGGACCTGGCCCGCCAGCTGCAGGACGTGATGACGAAGAGCCGCCGGGGCGGGGTCGAGCGGGGGTTTTCGATGACGTTGGGACGCATATTCGACCCTCACGATGAGGGGCTGGTCCTGGCCGTGGTCCACGCGCCGGCGGGTGAGGGGGCCAACGGGGGGCCAGGACCGGCGGTGGCGTTTTGCCAGTACGTGCCGGCGCCGGCGATAGGGGGTTTTTCGCTCGACCTCATGCGGCGCGACAACGGCGAACACCCCAACGGCCTCATCGATTTCGCCATCGTCGAGACTATCCGGCACCTGGGCGAACAGGGTTACAAGGGTCTCGGTTTGAATTTCGCAACGATGAGAGCAGTTTTGGCGGGGGAGGCCGGGGAC
>PMLI01000064.1 GCA_003158835.1 Acidimicrobiaceae bacterium | reverse complement strand
GGTCGAGTCCCTCCTCGACGAACTGGCCGTCACGGCCAACCGCGACCAGCTGCGAGAGCTCTTTATTTCTGTCGTACGTCTGGCCCGGGACCGCCTCGACCGCCTCGACCTGAAGATCGCCAACGCCGCCCTGCGGGAGATCACCGAGGGGTTCGAGGTATTCGCTCCCTACCGCTCGGTGCCCAAGATCACCATGTTCGGCTCGGCCCGCACGTTGCCTACCGACCCCCTCTATGCCCAGGCTCGCGACCTGGCGTCCCGGCTGGCCGGCCTGGGGTGGTCGACGGTGACCGGCGCCGGCCCCGGGATAATGGCCGCCGGCCTCGAAGGNNCGATGTTCGTCAAGTACGCGGACGCGTTCGTGATCCTGCCCGGCGGCTTCGGCACCCTCGACGAATCCTTCGAGCTCCTCACTCTCTTGCAGACCGGCAAGGCGCAACCGGCGCCGGTCGTGCTCCTGGAGGTGCCAGAAGGCAGTTATTGGCACGCGTGGGAGCGTTTCGTGACCGAAGAGGTTACCGGCCGAGGCTTGATCGGCCCCGAGGACGCCAGCCTCTACCTGATCACCGACGACGTCCTGCAGGCGGCGGGCGAGATATTGGGGTTCTACCGCAACTACCACTCGCTGCGCTGGGTGGGTGACCGCCTCGTCATCCGCCTGAAAGCCCCCCCGGCGCCCGACGAGGTGGCTGTGTTATCCGAGGAGTTTTCCGGCGTAATGCACGGGGCCATCGAGATACTGCCCGGGCCGTTGCCCACCGAGACCCGCCAGGAAGACCACGTGGAGCTGCCTCGTATCGCCCTCAGTTTTGACCGGATGTCCTACGCCCACCTGCGCCAGTTGATAGACGCCCTCAATGCCCTGCCCAGTGCTCCCCCGCCACCGGCCGGGGTGCCCGTGCCCGCCTGCCAGCTGGTTCGGCCGCACCAGCGGGACGGCTAGACGGCACCTGGGCAGCGTCCGCGGCCACCAGGGCACCGGGCCTCGGGGGCACGGCTCTCGGGCTCGGCATTAGGTTTAGGCTTGGCTCAGGCTTCGGAGGTCTCCGGCGTCTCCTCCGCCGCCACCGCGGCCAGGACCGCCTGCGACAGCGCCGCCAGCTCGTCCTGTTGCGCGTGCGTAAGCCGGTCGACGAACAAGCGCCTTACGGCGTCGACGTGGCTCGGAGCGGCCGCCTCTATCTGGGCTCGCCCGAAGGCGCTGACCGTCACCATGGCCCCGCGGCGGTCGTCACCGCACCTGCCCTTTTCGACCAGGCCTCGCTCGGCCATCCTCGTGACCTGGTGTGAGATGCGGCTCTTCTCCCACCCCAGATCATGGCCGATACGGGAGATGCGCAGGCGACCGTCCGGCTGGGCCGTCAGGGCCACCAGGACCATGTAGTCCTGGTAACTCAGCTGGGAATGAGCCGACAGGTCCCGGGCCAGCTGGGCGTTCAGCCGCGCCTGCATGACCTGGAAGGCGAGCCACGCTCGCTGCTCACCCTCGTCAAGCCACCTGGGCGTTCCCACAGTCTCAGTGTACTGATGAGCCCGTCGGAACTAGTGGACACATCCCGGGAATAGTGGACGTATCCTCTATGTTGGATAGATAAGTTCGACGTATTGACTAACGAGAGGAACCCCACCATGACCGAGACCACTACGGGCACCGCCGCCACCGCCACCACCGCGGGCACCGGCACCGGCACCGGCACCGGCACCACATCTCTTACGGGCAACTACAACCTGGACGCGGCCCATACGCGCATCGGTTTTTCGGCCCGCCACGCCATGGTCACCAAGGTGCGGGGCGCCTTCAACGAGTTCGCAGGCTCGGGCTACTTCGACCAGGACAACCCGGCCAACTCCCATGTCGAGCTGACCATCAAGGCGGCCAGCATCGACACCCGCAACGCCGACCGCGACACCCACCTGCGCAGCAACGATTTCCTGGCCATGGACGAGTACCCTGAGATCGCCTTCAAGTCCACCGCGGTCGACAAGGCGGACCAGGACCACTACAACGTCTCCGGTGACCTCACCATCAAGGGCGTCACCAAGCCGGTGACAGTCGGTTTCGAGTTCACGGGCAGCGCCGTCGACCCTTGGGGCAACCTCCGGCTGGGTTTCGAGGGGAGCACGGCCATCAACCGCAGGGACTGGGGCGTCAACTGGAACGCCGCTCTCGAGGCCGGCGGCGTCCTGATCAGCGACAAGGTGACCCTCGAGTTCGAGATCGCGGCCGTGAAGGCGGCCTAAGGCATCAGAGAAGATCGGTCCGGTGGGTGCGGGCGGGGTTGAGGCCCCGCCCGCCCCGTAGCGGTGCGGAGCGGGGCGGGCGGGCAGGGCGGGGCACGGCACAATCAGGGCCCGTCTTCCGCTTCGGAGCCGTCGCCCAGTAGGGCGGCGGCCTTCAGCACGGCGCGGCGGGCGCGGCTGAGGCGGCGTTCGGCCGCTACCGCGTCGGTGCTGCCGGTACTGATGGCCTCGCTCAACTTGGCGCGGCCCATGTCGGCCAGCTCCTCGGCGATGTCCTGAAGGGCGGCCTTGAGCCGGTCATAGGCGACGTCGTCCATGGCGGACAATTCTGGCGCGCCCACAACGGGGACCGGGGCCGCGAAACTGGCGGGAAGCTGATGTCGACCACTTTGCTGGGCAAATCGCCCGCTGGCACCGAGAACGGGACGCGTCGTGGCCGACCGGGACGGGGCCGACCGGGACGGGGCCGCCGGGCTCGCGGGCTGGGCCGCTGGCTGGGCCGCTGTGCCGGCGCGGTCCTGGCTCTCGTCGTCGTGGCGGCCCTGTCCCTGGGCGTCCTGGTGCTGGCGAGCCCGTCGGTGGGCAACGCCCCCCAGCTGGTCAACGCCATTTTGGCCACCCACCGTGCTCCGAGCGACCACGGCCAGATCCCTTTCCGGCTGGGCAAAGCGTTGCTCGCCACTGAGGACAGCCGCTTCTACCACGACCCTGCCCTCGACCCGCTGGGGGTGGGCCGGGCGGTGCTCGGGATGGCTACGGGCAACGGCAACGATGGTGGGGCGACGATCGAACAGCAGCTGGCCAAGATGCTCTACGCACCGGGGACGAGCATCGACGTGGAGCTGGAGCAGGTAGGCGTGGCCTTACGCCTGGACGCCATGTACACCAAGGTGCGCATCCTGGCGATGTACCTCAACGCCGCCTATTTCGGTGACGGCGCTTACGGTTGCACGGCGGCGGCCGAGCACTACTTCGGACTACCGCCCGGGAGGCTCTCCTGGGCGCAGGCCAGCCTTCTGGCGGGGCTGGTCCAGGCCCCCAGCGAGTACGACCCGCACGGCCATTTGGCCCTGGCCCGTAGCCGCCAGCGGCACGTCCTGGCCCGCCTGGTCGCTACGGGTGTCCTCACTTCGGCCCAAGCGGCCAGGATCTACGCCGAGCCCCTGGGCCCGAAGGTCAGGTTCTATGGTTAGCTTCTCCTCCTGAAGGCTAGGGTCGGCGCCTGTGAACGACCTCGCTCTTGAGACGTACCTGGGGCACTCCAAGGAGCGCATCCTGGCAACATTGACCGACTGGCTGCGGATCCCATCCGTATCGGCTGACCCCAGCCGCGCCGGTGACGTCGTCGCCTCCGCGGAGTTTTGTGCCCGCCTGCTGCGAGAAGCGGGCATACCGTCGGTGGAACTGCTGGCCACCGGGAGCGCCGACGAGCCCGGGAGCGGGCGGCCGGCTGTCTACGGGGAGTGGCTGGGAGCGGGTAAGGACGCTCCCACCGTTCTCATTTACGGTCACCACGACGTGCAGCCGGTCGACCCTGTCGACGAGTGGACGTCGCCTCCCTTCGAACCGGCGGTGGTCGGTGACCAACTGCTGGCAAGGGGGTCGTCCGACGACAAGGGCCAGGTCCTCATGCAGATCGAAGCCGTCCGGGGCGTGCTGGCCGAACGGGGCCGGCTCCCGGTGAACGTGAAGTTCCTCATCGAGGGCGAGGAGGAGGTCGGGAGCCCCCACCTGGAAGACCTGCTGTGGCGGGAGCGGGACAGGCTGGCGACCGACCTGATAGTGGTGTCCGACACGACCATGGAAGCGGCCGACATCCCTTCCACCACGGTGAGCATGCGCGGCCTGGTCTCTTTCGACGTAACGCTGCGCACGGCCCGGTCCGACCTTCACAGCGGGATATGGGGAGGCACGGTCCCCAACGCCGCCCTGCTCGCCAGCCGTCTCGCCGCCAGCCTGCACGACGGCGACGGACGAGTCACGGTCCCCGGCTTTTACGACGACGTCCGCGAGCTCACCGAACAAGAGGCTCGCTCGCTGGCGGCCATCCCGTTCGACGAGGCCAAGTTCTGCCAGCAGGCGGGCGTCGCCTACCTCGAGGGCGAAGCTGGCCGCTCCCCGTTCCAACGCACCGGGGCCCGCCCGACAGCTGAGGTGGTTGGGATCCACTCCGGCTACGGTGGCCCGGACATCAAGACGATCGTGCCCGCCACGGCCAATTTCAAGGTGGCTTTCCGCCTCGTCCCGGACCAGCGCCCCGAACAGGTAGCCGAGGGTTTCCAGCAATGGCTGGCCGCTCATGTCCCGGCCGGCGTCCAGGTCAAGGCCAAGCCGTGCGGAGCGGTGTCGCCGCTGCTGACGCCCGTCGACCACCCGGCTATGCGCATCTTGTCCAGCGCCATCGAGCGCGTATGGGGGACCGAGCCGCTCTTCAGCCGGGGCGGGGGCAGCGGTCCGGAGGAGGCCCTGGGCCGGGTACTGGCCGCTCCCCTGATCTTCCTGGGCGTCGCCCTTCCCGATGACAACTTCCACGCCCCCAACGAGAGCCTCGACCTGCGCCAGCTGTGGCGGGGCATCCTTGCCGCCGGCGAGCTGCTCGTCGATCTCGGCTCCTACCGGGTCGTGCCGTGAGCCGGGACGGCCGCGCCAAGCCCGGTCGCGCCGCGCTGGGGGACGCGGGGGCCGAGCCGGCTGGCAAACGAGGCCGCAAAACACGTCGCCCGCAGGCCGAGCCGGGCCCCGCCCACCATGGGGACCGTTTCGGGCTTACCCCGCCCGACGCTCACGAATGGGTCAGCTTCGACGACCCGGCGGAGCAACGTACGTGGCGTTTCGATGTGACGTTCCTGTTGTCGCACTGGGGATGCATTTACGGGCGCGGTTGTCAGGGCGTGCTGACCGGGGCGGCCCCGGAGATGGAACAGGGCTGCTGCTCGTATGGCGCCCACTTCACCAGCGCGGACGACCTGGCCCGGGTCAAGGCCGCAGCCCGAACACTGACGACTGACCAGTGGCAGTTTGCAGGGCACGGGCAGCGTGGGATCAGCCGCCGGAACGCCGATGGGGTGCCCGTAACCAGGATGGTCGAGGGAGCGTGCATCTTCCTCAATCGGCCCGGCTTTGCCGGCGGCCCCGGTTGCGCCTTGCACCGGGCCGCTCTCGAGCGAGGCGAGGAACCGATGGACTTGAAGCCGGATGTCTGCTGGCAACTGCCCCTCCGGCGCGAAGACGCCTCCAACCCCGATGGGTCGGTGACCTCCACCGTCGGTCAATGGGACCGGAGCCATTGGGGAGCCGGCGGCGACGAGTTCGCCTGGTGGTGCACGGAGGCGCCTGAGGCTTTCACGGGCGCCACCCCGGTCTGGCGTTCTATGCAAGCCGAGCTCCGGGCTCTGGTCGGAAAAGACGTTTTCAACCTCCTCGCCCCTTACCTGGAGGCACGGGAAGATACCAAGGCCCTGCTCCCCCACCCGTCCGTGCGGACCAGGGCCTGACGCCCACCGGCCGCGACCCGGCCAGGGCGCCGGGCGGCGGGCAGGGGGCGTTAGGGGGCGGCATGGGGCGGCGGGAGCGGGCGGCGGCAGGGGGCGTTCCAGCTAGCCTCGGTGGCCATGATCGTGAATGAACACTGGAAGTCCGATCCGGAAAAGCACGACTACCCGGCCGCCCACGATTATCTCAGCCTGATCGTGGCCGAAGCGTTGGCAACAACCCTGGTCGACGCGCTCAGGAACGCCCCCCTGGTCCACCGCAAGGCCAAAGACCTTCTGCGGGCCAGCCGGCTTGCGTCGCTGCCGGACAGCAACGTTCACGTCGCCAAGGACCTGGAAAAGGTGCGCAAAGGCGAGCGGCTGTCACCTGTGCTGCTGGTGCGGGGCGACGCCTCGGTTGGAGCACCGCTGGAGATCGCCGACGGCTACCACCGCATTTGCGCCAGCAACCACCTCGACGAGGACGCCGACATCCCGTGCCGGTTGGTGGACTTGCCGCACCGTTGAGCGCCGGCAGGTACGGCGGGCCCGGATCTGACGTCGGCGACGGCCCCCACCGGCCCGCCGCTCCAAAAAGGGCGCGCTTTGTGCGGTACCGGGCCCGGGACCAGGTCGTTTTGGTATATACCTGCGATTATTTCGCAGGTATATACCAAAACGAAGCCGACGGCCGGGGCGGCACGGGCTGGAAAGCCCTAGCCGAGCCGAGAGCCGGGGCGGCACGGGCTGGAAAGCCCTAGGCCGGGCCCTAGCCGAGCCTAGAGCCCGGCCAGCACGTCAGAAGCGGACCGGCCCTACCTCGACCCGCACCCGCTCCTCGGGCCGGTCCACTGCGGCCAGGGCGTCAGCCAGGGCTCCCTGGTCGGGCGCCCGCACCGCCCAACGACCGTCCCCGAGCACGCTGACCTCCACACGACCTCCCGCACCGGGACCGGGGCGCAGGTTCTCCAAGGCGCCCGCCAGCTCGGCGGCACCGGCGCCGCTCAGAACGGCCAGGGCCGTGTACGGGGGCAGTCGCAAGGCCCGGCGCACAGGCTCCTCCGCTAACGACAGGCGCCCGGGGTCGGCCAGGGCAGCCGCCTCTATCACCGGGTGGCCCGGTACCCGGGTCTGGACCAGGATCCGCCCGTCCCGGCTTCGGCCACCCACGAGCCGCGAGGCCCGGGCCATTAGCGCCAGCGCCTCCTCGGCCGCCCGGTAGCGCGGGGCCAGCAGCT
The DNA here is from genome assembly GCA_003158835.1 of Acidimicrobiaceae bacterium. Taxonomy (GTDB): domain Bacteria; phylum Actinomycetota; class Acidimicrobiia; order Acidimicrobiales; family Palsa-688; genus Fen-671. Next base: position 1,718 of record PMLI01000064.1, on the reverse strand, counting down.
CCTGGTCGAAGTCCAGGAACGCCACTGTCCCCACCCCCCCGCCGCGCCGGAGCTCGCTCTCGCGGTACAGGACGGTCTCGGTGCCGACGAGCACGGAGGCACCCGGGAGCTCGTCGCCCTTGGCACGGGCCACCGCCGCCACCTCAGCGACGGGCCGGCCGGCCAGGGCCTCCAGCTGCTCTCGCGCCCGGGTCACGCCCACCCGCAACGACCGTAACGAGTCCGAGCCACAAGAGGCGCACACGAGCGGGCGGGAGCGGCCACAACGCCGGCACGTCAGCTCCTCGCCCACCAGGCGCACTGCCCCGGCACAGTGCTCGCACCTAGCCACCTCCCCGCACGCCGCGCAGTCCAGCAACAGCGCCCTGCCCTTCCGGTTCAAGACACAGACGACTCGGCGCTCAGCGTTGCGCAGCAACCGGATCAGCTCGGGCGAGTACAGCCCCGTCCTGGGGTCGGACCGGCGGCGGTCGACGACCTGCAACTTCGCCCAGCCCGAACGCTCGGTGGCCCGGCTGGCCACGTGCTGCTGGTCCGTTGCCGACAGCAGGTCAAGGGTCGGGCACGGTGTCACCCACAGGCAGGGCACACCGGCCCGCCGGGCTCGCTCGCCGGCCACCGACGGGGCATCCCATGTCGGTGCTTGTTCCTGCACCAGTCCCTCATCATGGGCGTCGAGCACGACGATCGAACCAAGGCCCGGGCACGGGCCCCAGACGGCCGACCGAGCGCCGATGACGACGTCCGCGCCCGCCCGCGCCAGGGGCCAGTCCCCCGGCAGAAGCGCGACCTTGGCGCCGCGCCGGCGCAGGGCGGCGCAGCCCGCCCCGGCTCGGGCGTTGGTGGGGGCGACGACCAGGACCGGGCCACGCTCGGCCAGCGCCAGGACCAGGGCGGTGGCGTCGTACACGGGCGGCAAGCGCAACAAGTGGCGCCCCGGCCCCCGTACCTCATTGACCAGGTCCCGCTCGGCGCCCTGGCCTACGCTCTGGCGGTACGGCACCGGCTGCTCCCGTCCCGGAGGCAACTGCCTGACCGCGACCAGCGGCGACGCCGTGACCAGCAACGACCGGCGCCGCCCGGCCCAACGCCAGGCCGCCCAGGCGGCCAGGTGGACCAACTCGGGTTCCGGCCCCCAACCCATGACCTTTACCAACGGGCGCAGGACAAGTCCGTCGGGCGGCTGGACCGGAAAGGCCAGTACCCAACCGCTCACTGTGCGGCCCTGCAGAGGCACCCGGACTACGCTCCCGGGCCGCACCGCGCCGGCCAGTTCGGCCGGCACCGAGTAGTCGAGCTCCCTTTCGAAACCAGCGACATCCGGGAGGACCCGGGCCACTGGGGGCAACGGCCTACAGGCCAACCGCCCCTCGGAACTCGGCCAAACGGCTGGTCACCTCCCAGGTGAACTCCTTGTCCCCCCGCCCGAAGTGCCCGTAGGTCGCCGTACGCCGGTAAATGGGCCGGCGCAGGTCCAGGTCGCGAATGATGGCGGCGGGCCGAAGGTCGAAGATGTCGTGCACCGCCTTGGCGATCTTTTCGGGAGCCACCTGCTCGGTGCCGAAGAGTTCGATCATCAACGAGACGGGACGGGCCACGCCGATGGCGTAGGCGATCTGGACCTCACAGCGCGTGGCGGCGCCGGAGGCTACGACGTGCTTGGCCACCCAGCGTGCCGCGTAGGCGCCAGAGCGGTCGACCTTGGACGGATCCTTGCC
>PMLI01000389.1 GCA_003158835.1 Acidimicrobiaceae bacterium | reverse complement strand
CGCAGGCACGATAGGTCGGTTCCCTGGGGCTTCTTCGCCAATGCCCGAACGGCCGCGGCCCAAGCCGAGGACGGGCCGACAGTGTAAGTGGCGCGGGTCTGGCCGACCAGTCGGAGCCACTCGGCCGGATCTCTCACGAACCGTCCCATCGGCAGGACGTGCCAATCGATGGGGGCGACGACCTCGAACAGGGCGCCCAGGCCGGCGATGTGGAAGAAGGGCAACCACGAGACGATGGCGGTCACGGTGCCAGACGGGCCCGTCGCCGTGTTGGTGGCGTTGGCACGAGACCATTCGACGGCCCGGGCATGAGTCATCCGGACGCCCTTGGGGGCGGCCGTGCTGCCTGAAGTGCACAGCACCATAGCCAGGTCAGAAGGCGAGACCTGTGCCACCCTCTGGTCCGGGGCCGGGGGTGCCTCCGAGGACCAGTCCAGCTTCGGGCACCGGTCGTCATCGAGGAAGTCGAGGTAGTTGTCCTCGCCGATGATGACCGAGCAACCTGTCGCCGTGGCCAGAGAAGCCACCTGGGAGGAGAAAGCAGCCGGGTCGCGAACGCGCAAGGGAGCGGGCAGGGGGACCAGGGCGCATCCGGCCAGCCACGTGCCCCAAGCCCATTCCGACCACTCGGGGCAGTTGGGCCCGACGAGGCCCACCTTGTCGCCCCGGCCGACACCGGCGCGCCCGAGCGCGGCTGCTCTGCTCAGGCCCCTTTGGTACAGCTCCGCCACCGGCAGGGCGACCGGCTCTTCGCCCAGGTGGAAGAAGAACCCACCAGTTCCCCTCGCCGCCACCTCGCCGAACAGCCCACAGAGCGTCGACTGGCTGGTTGTAGCCGTCATGTCGTTGTAGTAACGGACTGACCTGTCGCCTCTTGTCGCTTGGCGTCCACGACAGCTGAGAGGCTGCCGACGCTGGCGAAGTTCTCGGCGATGACATCCTTGTGGCTCAGGGAAATCCCGAACTCCTCTTCGACCCAGCCGATCAAGACCTCGATGGCGAGCGAGTCCAGCATCCCGCTGGCCAGCGGGTCGGCATTGGCCGCAGGGCGGTCAAGGAGCTCGCTCTCGATGAACCGCGCTATCTGCTCCGCCGTCTTCACCGATGGCCTCCTTTTCGGTGTGTTCCTCCGGCCACACCCGGTGACCGATCGGACGGGTCGCCGTTACGCCCAGAAAAGTATATGGAAGGCAGGGTTACGGTCTGTGGGTGAACGCGACGATCGCTCGTCCTGTCTGGTTCGGGGACGAGGACCGCCCTGCCTTCGGGTGGTTCCACAGCCCCCATGATGGCCTGGCCCGGGGCGGAGCGGTCATTTGCCCGCCTCTCGGGTTCAACTACTTCCAGAGCCACTACGCACTGAGGTTGTTGGCGGAACGTTTGGCGGCGAGCGGCTGGTGCGCCCTGCGGTTCGACTACGACGGCACTGGCGACTCGGCCGGCAGCAACGACGATCCCGGCCGTGTCGACGCCTGGCTGGCGACGGTCCGGTCTGCCGTCGCCCTGGTGCGCCAGGCCGGCGTGGATGGGATCTCGATCGTGGGCATGCGCTTTGGCGCCACCCTGGCCGCTCAGGTGGTGGCTGCTGACGGCCAGACCGACCAGGTCGTCCTGTGGGATCCCTGTGCCTCCGGTCGTTCGTTCCTAAGGGAGCAGAGGGCGATCAGCACCATCACGCTGGGGGCCCCGACGGATCCGCCTGACGGGTCGGTGGAGATCCCGGGCACCCGCTACGACGCCGTAACCGCCGGTGAGATCGAGGGCGTCAGCATCGCCAAGTGCCGGCCACCACTTGCTCGTCGGGTGCTCGTCCTCACCCGGGCCGACCGGCCTGCGCACCGTTCGCTCCTCGACCCGTCGCTGGCGAGCCAGGAGCTCTCGCACCAGGAGGCGACCGGGCAGGCCGAGTTCATGGACCAGTACCCGCCGGACCAGGTGTTGCCGGATGCTGCCATAGGCGCGATCGTCCAATGGTTGGGGGAAGGCGCCCGAGCCCGGCCCGTTGCCACCCGCGCCCCCCGGACGGCGGGCCCGGGGCGGGTGGGCCGGGACCGCTCCGGGGGCCGCATCGTCGAAGCACCCGTGAGCGTCCCCCCGGTGGGCTTGTTCGGGGCGCTTACTTATGCGCAGGACGTGCCCGTCTCCGCCGGCCGGCCGACGGTGGTGTTCCTCAACGTCGCCAATCAGCACCATGTAGGTCCCAATCGCCTCTGGGCGGAGTGGTCCCGGGCCTGGGCCATGGAGGGTACCCGTTCGCTCCGGTTGGACCTGAGCGGCCTGGGGGATAGCCCCCACCGCCAGGGCGAGCACGGCCGGTGGGAATGTTTCAAGCCGGAGGCGTTCGACGACGTCGTGGACGCCGTTCGTTGGGCGTCGCCCGAGGACCCGTCCAACGTGGTCCTGATCGGTCTCTGTTCGGGCGGCTACCAGGCGCTCGAGAGCGCCCTGGTGGTCCGGGCCCGAAGCGTCGTGGCCATCAACCCCTTCGTCGTCTTCGACCCAGCCGAGGTGCGGGCCGGTCTCCCGCTCGACTTGCGCCGGCGGGTCGTCCTGTCGGATGACGGCCCGGCCGGCTCCGGTCGATGGATCACCGAGCTCGTACGCCAGGGTACGGATACGTTGCTGATCTGTGGCGATACCGAGCTCGGCTTGGTCCGCAAAATGGTGACGGCCGCACGGTTGCGCCGGCTGCAGAGGAGCGGAGGCCTGCGCCTCGAGCACCTGGCTGGCCTGCAGCACGACCTGTTCATCGCCGACCAGCGGAACCTGGTGACCCGCCTGGTGACCGAGCACGTCCTGTCCCGGTAGGTCGGCCCCGTACGGCCCTCAGGGCCCGATGCCCTGGATGCGGGCGGCCGCCGCCCGGTGGCGCCTCAGCCGGTCGTCGATCGCTTCGTTCACCAGCGTTCCTTTTTCGACCAACAGCTGGCCGGCGACGACGGTGTGGTAGGCCGACACCGGCCCGCACCGCAGCAGCGCCTCGACGGGGTCGGTCAGGGCGCCGGCGAACTGGGGCCCGTCCAGGCGCCAGCAAACGAGGTCTCCCGCCGCCCCGGGCCGCAGTACCCCGAGCTCGCCCTGGCGGCCCAGGCACGCCGCACCCCCCAGGGTGGCGAGCTCGAGGGCCTGGCGGGCGCCGGTCGATGCCGCCCCGGAGCGCAGCCGGGCCAGGAGCATCGCCGTCCTGGCCTCGAGCCACAGGGAGGCCGAGTCGGTCGAAGCCGAACCGTCACAGCCGAGGCCCACGGGAGCGCCCGCCGCCAGCAGCTCGGCCACCGGGGCCAGACCGGCCCCGAGCAGCAGGTTGGAGCTGGGGCAATGGGCGACGCCGACCCCGGCCCGCCCGAGCCGCTCTATCTCCGGACCGTTGGGGTGAACGCAGTGGGCGACCCAGGAGCGGTCGGTAAGCCAACCGACGTCCTCGAACAGTTCGATGGGGCGGCAACCGTAGACGTCCTGGCAGTAACTGTCCTCGTCCGGGTCCTCGGCCAGGTGGGTATGGAGCCTGACGTCGAGCCGGCCGGCCAGCTCTGCGGTCGCCGACATCAGCCCCCGGCTCACCGAGAACGGCGAGCACGGGGCCAGGGCGATGCGCACCATCGAACCCACCGAACGGTCGTGGTGCGCGGCCACGGCCGTCTCGCAGGCGGCCAGGATGGTGTCCTCGTCCTGGCAGACCGAAGCCGGGGGAAGGCCGCCGTCCTGGTCGGAGACGCTCATGGAGCCGCGTGTGGGATGGAAACGGGCGCCGATCTCGCGGGCCGCGACGATCTCGGCTCCGAGCAGGTCGCCCGCGCCGGCGGGGTGGACATAGAGGTGGTCGGTGGTCGTCGTGCACCCGCCCAACGCCAGCTCGGCCAGGCCCACGAAGGTCGAAAGGTAGACGGCCTCCTCGTCGAGCAGAGCCCAGCGCGGGTATAGGGCTCGCAGCCAACCGAACAACCCGGCCCGGACCGCTGGCGCGTACGACCGGGTGAGGTTCTGGTAGATGTGGTGGTGAGCATTGACGAGGCCGGGCGTGACGACGCAACTGTCCGCCCTGAGGGTGCGACGGGCCGCCGGTTCGGTGCCGGCGCGGCCCACACCGACGACCAGTCCGTCGTGGACGGCGACCCAGCCCCCCGGCACCTCCTCGGCCCTGTCCATCGTCACGACGACCTCCGCCCCGGCGACGACCAGGTCGACGGGGCCGAGACCTACGGGGCCGAGACCTACGGGGCCGAGACCTACGGGGCGGGCTTGGGGGGTTACGGGCTGGGCCACGGGCACGCCCATGACAGTACCCAGGCGCCCATTAGTTCTACGAACCCTCGTAGGCGTACATTGGTCCGGTGCAGTCGAGCGCGCCAACGGGCGAGCAGCTCTTCATGGTCGACCGGGGCCGTGACCCCGCCAGGACCGGTGGCGTCCCGCCGCGGGGGCGCAACTCCGGCCTGGCCGACGTGGCCCGTTCGGAGGTCTCGCTGCGTAGCTTCCTGCTGGGGCTGCCCGGTGTCGACCAGGTCGGGGCGGAGCTCCGGGCCGCCGGCCTGGGGGCCCGTTCGATCAAGGCCGCGGCCAAGCTGTGGGCGATCGACACCGCCATCTCCATGGTCGACCTCACCACGCTCGAGGGTGCTGACACCCCCGGCAAGGTGCGGGCCCTGTGCGGAAAGGCGCGGCGGCCGGATCCGGCCGACCCGGGCGTCCCGCCCGTGGCCGCGATCTGCGTCTACCCCGACCTCGTCCCCTTTGCCAAGGCGGCTTTGGCCGGCAGCCCCGTGAAGGTGGCCTCGGTGGCGACCTCCTTCCCGTCCGGGCGCGCCTGCCTTCCCGTCAAGTTGGCCGACGTCGCCGACGCCGTGGCGGCGGGCGCCGACGAGGTGGACATGGTCATCGACCGGGGCGCCTTCCTGGCCGGCCACTACGGGGTGGTGCTCGAAGAGGTACAGGCGGTGAAGGAGTCCTGTGGCCCGGCCCGTCTCAAGGTGATCCTGGAGACCGGCGAGTTGGTCACTTACGACAACGTCCGGCGGGCGTCGTGGATCGCCATGGTCGGGGGCGCCGACTTCGTGAAGACCTCGACCGGCAAGGTGAGCCCGGCCGCCACCCCTCCCGTCGCCCTGGTGATGCTCGAGGCCGTCCGGGAGTTCGCCGACGTGTCGGGTACCGCCGTCGGGGTGAAGGTGGCGGGCGGTGTCCGCACCACCAAGGACGCCATCAAGTACCTCGTCCTCGTCAACGAGGTGGCGGGCGAGGCATGGCTGGAGCCGGACCGCTTCCGCATCGGCGCCTCTGGCCTCCTCAACGACCTGTTGATGCAGCGCTACAAGCAACGTCGCGGCGCCTATGCGGGCTCGCAGGACTTCAGCGTCGAGTAGCCGGTCCCCGTGGCGCCACGCTTCGTCTACGCACCTGCACCCGAGTCCCGGGCGGTCGTCAACCTGAGGCCCTCGTACGGGCTGTTCATCGATGGCGAGTTCGTGGAACCCATCGACGGTGGCCAGTTCAAAACCGAGAACCCCTCCTCGCAGGAGGTGCTGGCGGAGGTCAGCTCGGCCGGGCTGGCCGACGTCGACCGGGCCGTGCGGGCCGCACGGCGCGCCCACGAGGAGGTCTGGGGCCCGATGCCCGGCCGGGAGCGGTCCAAGTACATCTTCCGGGTCGCCCGCATCCTCCAGGAACGTTCCCGCGAGCTGGCCGTGCTCGAGAGCCTTGACAACGGCAAGCCGATCAAGGAGTCGCGCGACGTCGACGTTCCCCTGGCCGCGGCCCACTTCTTCTACTACGCGGGCTGGGCCGACAAGCTCGCCTACGCCGGCCTCGGGCCCGGCCCGAAGCCCCTGGGCGTGGCCGGCCAGGTGATCCCCTGGAACTTCCCGCTCCTGATGGCGGCCTGGAAGCTCGCCCCGGCCCTGGCCACGGGGAACACCTGCGTGCTCAAGCCGGCCGAGACGACCCCGCTCTCGGCCCTCCTGTTGGCCGAGATCCTCCAGCAGGCCGACCTGCCGGCGGGCGTGGTCAACATCATCACCGGGGCCGGGGACACCGGCGCCGCCCTCGTCGCCCATCCCGGGCTGGACAAGGTGACCTTCACCGGCTCGACCGAAGTCGGCAAGCAGATCCAGCGCCGCCTGGCCGGCACCGGGAGGCGCCTCACCCTCGAGCTCGGGGGCAAGGCGGCCAACATCGTGTTCGAGGACGCCCCCCTCTCCCAGGCCGTCGAGGGGATCGTCAACGGCATCTTCTTCAACCAGGGCCAGGTTTGCTGTGCCGGGTCCCGGCTGCTCGTCCAGGAACCCATCGCCGAGAGCGTCGTCGAGGCCCTGAAAAGGCGGCTCGAGACGCTGCGCCTGGGCGACCCGCTCGACAAGAACACCGATATCGGCGCCATCAACTCCTCTACGCAGCTCGACAAGATCCGCGCCCTCGCCGCCTCCGGCGAAGCCGAGGGGGCGCAACGCTGGTCCCCCTCCTGCACCCTGCCCGAGCGCGGCTACTGGTTCCCCCCGACGCTGTTCACCGGCGTCGTCCCCGCCCAGCGCATCGCCCGGGAGGAGATATTCGGCCCGGTGCTCTCCGTGCTCACGTTCCGCACGCCCGACGAGGCGGTCGAGAAGGCCAACAACACCACCTACGGGCTCTCGGCCGGGATCTGGACCGAGAAGGGGAGCCGCATCCTGCATATGGCGGCCCGCCTGCGGGCCGGCGTGGTCTGGGCCAACACCTTCAACCGCTTCGACCCTTCCAGCCCCTTCGGCGGCTACCGCGAGTCCGGGTTCGGTCGGGAGGGCGGCCGTCACGGGCTCGAGGCTTACCTCGAGGGCTCCCTCGATGGCTGAGAGCCGGTTAGCCGTGCGCAAGACCTACAAGCTCTACATCGGTGGGGCCTTCCCTCGGTCCGAGTCGGGACGCTCCTATCTCGTGGCCGGCCCGGAGGGGCACCCCCTGGCCAACGCCGCCCTGGCCTCGCGCAAGGACCTCCGCGAGGCGGTCGTGGCGGCCCGCAAAGCTCAGCGGGGCTGGGCCGCGGCCACCGCTTACCTGCGCGGCCAGGTCCTCTACCGGGTGGCCGAGATGCTCGAGGGCCGCCACGCCCAGTTCGTCGACGCCCTCGTGGCGGGGGAGGGGCTGACGGGTGCGGAGGCCTCCTCGGCCGTGGACGGCTCGGTCGACCGGCTGGTCTGGTACGCGGGCTGGTCGGACAAGTTCGCCCAGGTGGCAGGCTCGTCCAACCCCGTGGCCGGCCCCTACTTCAACTTCTCCATCCCCGAGCCCACCGGTGTCGTCGGGGTGCTCGCCCCGCAAGCCTCCTCGCTCCTCGGGCTGGTGAGCGTGGTCGCCCCCGTGATCGCCACCGGGAACGCGGCCGTGGTGGTCGCCAGCGAGGCCCACCCGGTGCCCGCCCTCGAGCTGGCCGAGGTCCTGGCGACCTCCGACCTACCCGGCGGTGTGGTCAACGTTGTGAGCGGGCGTACGGCGGAGCTGGCGCCGGTGCTGGCGGCCCATCGCGACGTCGATGCCCTCGACCTGGCTGGGGCGGCCGAAGGGACCGAGGCTGAGCTCGAGGCGGCGGCGGCGGACAATGTCAAGCGCGTCCTACGCAGCCGGCGCCCGGGCCCGGACTGGTCGGCCGAGCCGAGCCCGGCCCGGATGCTCTTTTTCACCGAGATAAAGACGGTCTGGCACCCCGTCGGCGTTTGAGCGTCGAACAGGTCCGGGCCGCCCAGCTGGAGGAGCGTGGGAGAAGTGGGCGTACAAGTTGTTGACCACCCCCTGGCCAAGGCCTTGCTCGCGGCCTTGCGCGACCGCACCACGCCGCCACCCCTGTTCCGGCTGCTCGCCAAGCGGTTGGCGCTCGTGCTGTGCATGGAGGCGACCAGGAACGTGCCGACGGCGCCCGTCGAGGTGGAGACGCCCCTGTCCAGGACCACCGGGCTCCGCCTGGCCAAGCCACTGGTCGCCGTGCCGGTGCTGCGGGCCGGGCTCGGGATGCTCGAGGCGGTCACCGAGCTCTTCCCCGAGGTGACCGTCGGCTATGTCGGTCTCGAGCGCGACCACGCCACCTTCGAACCCTCCCTCTACTACTCCAAGCTGCCTCCCCTGGACGGGCGGACGGTCCTGCTGCTCGACCCCATGCTCGCCACCGGCGCCTCCGCCGCCGCCGCCTGCAACGCCCTCGAACGGGCCGGCGCGGAGGAGATCACCCTCCTCTCGGTGGTGTCGGCGCCCGAGGGCATCGCCCACCTCCAGCTCCTCCACCCCGAGGTCAGCATCGTGACCGCGTCGATCGACGACGGCCTCAACCACCACGCCTACATCGTCCCTGGCCTCGGCGACTTCGGCGACCGCCTGTTCGGGACCCTGTAGCGCCAGGAGGCCTTACTCAGCGCCCGAAGGCGACCGCGATCCGGGCGCCCAGGCGGACATTGCCACGCACGGCGGCCAGGTTGGCCTCGAGGGCCGCACCTTCGGTGGCCTTCACCAGCGCCGCCAGCAGGTAAGGCGTGAGGCGCTGGCCTGTGATGCCGTCTCTCTCGGCGCCGGCCAGGGCCTCCGCCAGGGCCTGATCGTGAAGCTGGGGGTCGAGCTGTTCGGCCTCGGGGACGGGGTTGGCCACGAGCAGCGCCGACTCGATGCCGAGCGCGTCCTGGTAGCGCATGATCCCGGCCACCTCGGCCGGCGTACCGACCGTCCAGTCGAGCGGGCATCCCGAGCTGTGGAGGTAGAAGCCCGGGAAAGTGCCCGTGGCGAAGCCGACCACTGTCACGCTGAGCGTCTCGAGGCGCTCCAGGGTGGCGGGGACGTCGAGGATCGACTTCACCCCGGCCGAGACCACCGTGATGCGGGTGCGGCTCAGGACGTCGAGGTCGGCCGACTCGTCGAGCGACTCGACGAAGCCCCGGTGCACCCCGCCGAGGCCGCCCGTGGAAAAGACCCGGATGCCGGCCGCGGCGGCGAGCCAGGCGGTGGCCGAGACCGTCGTCGCCCCGCTCGCTCCCAGCGCCAGAGCCACCGGGAGATCGCGCCTCCCGAGTTTGCGCAGGTCCGGGTCCTGCGCCACGCGCCCGAGTTCGTCGGGCTCTAGGCCGATGCGGGGGATGCCGTCCAGCACGGCCACGGTGGCCGGGCAGGCGCCCTGCTGGCGGGCCAGGGCCTCGAGCTCCCGGGCGACCTCGAGGTTGCGGGGCCGGGGGAGCCCATGGGCGATGATCGTCGACTCGAGGGCGAGGACCGCCTTGCCGTCGCGCTGCGCCTGATCGACCTCGGTGCTGAGCCGAAGGCTCCCCGGCCCTCTGGGCGGGGCGTTCACCGGGCCCCCACGACCAGTCCGGCCACTTCCCGGCGCAGCTCTTTGAGCCGGGCCTGCGCGCCGGCTCGAGCCCCGGCGAGTTCCCCGGGCGGGCACGGGCCGGTCGTCGCTTCGAGGTAGGCCTTGAGCTTGGGCTCGGTGCCGCTCGGCCGCAGCACCACCCGGCCGGCCCGGCCGGCCGGGCCGAGCCTCAGGATGAGGACGTTTGAGGGCGGCAGATCGCCCTCCCCCTGGGCCAGGTCGCGCACCTCGCTCACCTCCAGGCCGGCCAGACGCCCGGGAGGCGACGAGCGCCACCGCGCCATGACCGCGGCCAGGGCGGCGGGAGCCTCGCTCCCGGGCAGGCGCACCGACCACTGGGCGGTGGCATGCACGCCGAGGATGGTCTCGAGCTCGTCCAGCCGGTCTAGGAGCGAGCGCCCGTCCGCCCTGGCCCGGGCCGCCATGTCGGCCACGACGAGGGCGGCCGAAAGCCCGTCCTTGTCGGCCACGGCGGTGGTGACGGCGTAGCCGAGAGCCTCCTCGTAGCCGAAGAGCAGGCGGTGGCCGGGGCGGAGCCGGGCCGCCCGGGCTATCCACTTGAAGCCGGTCAGCGTCTCGACATAGGCGACCCCGGTCTGGCGGGCCAGGGCCGAGAGCATGGTGGAGGAGACCACCGTGGTGGCCACCAGCCGGTCCTCACCCGCCGTGGTCGAGATGAGGTGGTCGGCGATGAGCACCCCGAGCTCGTCGCCCGACAGCACCCGGAAGCCCGGTCCGGCTCCGCCTTCCAGATTAGGGGCCGGGACGGCGACGGCCAGGCGGTCGGCGTCAGGGTCGTTGGCCAGCACGAGGTCCGTTCCCACGCGCTCGGCCTCGGCCAGGGCGGGGCCCAGCACCCCGGGTTCCTCGGGGTTCGGGAAAGGTGCCGTCGGGAAGTCGGGGTCGGGTTGGGCCTGGACGGCGACGAGCGCCGGGCGGTCGAAGCCCGCCTCTTCGAGGAGCCCCGGCAGCACCGCCCCGCCCACCCCGTGCACGGGGGTGTAGAGGATGCGCAGCCGGCGGGGCCCGGCCGGACCGATAACGGCCAGCACCGCTCGACGGTAGGCGACTAGCAGGTCGGCCTCGTCGATCTCGACCAGCCGGTCGCCGAAGGGACCGGCCAGGGCCGGGCCCTTGGGCAGGGCGCTCCTCGCCGCGGCGGCAGCGATGGCGGCATCGTGCGGCGGGAAAGCCAGGGCGCCGTCGCCGAGGTAGACCTTGTAGCCGTTGTCCGGGGCCGGGTTATGGCTGGCCGTGATCATGACGCCGGCCACCGCCCCCAGGTGGCGCACGGCGAAGGCCGTGACCGGGGTCGGCAGGGCGTTTCGGAACCACCACGCCCGCATGCCGCCGGCGGCCACGACTCTGGCCGCGCCGTCGGCGAGCTCGGCCGAGCGGTGCCGGGCGTCGTGACCAACGACGACGCCGGCGGGGCAGGTGCGGCTCTCCTGGTCCAACATGGCCTCCTGGCCCAGGATGTAGCTGACCAGGCCGGCGGTGGTCCTGCGGACCACGGCCTGGTTCATGCGGCCCGGGCCGGCCCCGAGCGGGCCTCGCAGCCCGGCTGTGCCGAAATCCAGGGGGTGGTCGAAGCGGTCCCGCAGGGCCGCCTCGTCTCCCCGGTCCACCAGCGCGGCCAGCTCGGCGCGCGTCCCCGGGTCGGGGTCCTCGGCCGCCCACGCCGCCACCCGTTCCTCGAGCTCGGCGGGCAGCCGCCCGGGCGCTGACGGGCTCATAGGGGCGAGGAACCGGCTAGCCGGGGCACCAGGGTGGCAAGCAGCCGGCCGAGCCGGGGAACGGCGGCCGTCCCGGCCGCCAGCACCTCGGCGTGGTCCAGCGGTTCGGGCGAGACCCCGGCGGCAAGGTTGGTCACCAGGGACAGGCCGAGCACCGATGCCCCGAGGTGGCGCGCCGCGATCGCCTCGAGGGCCGTCGACATGCCCACCAGGTCGGCGCCCGTAGACCGCAGCATGGCGACTTCGGCCGGCGTCTCGTAATGGGGCCCGCGCAGCGCCGCGTAGACCCCCTCGGCCAGGCTGGGGTCGACCGACGTGGCGACCTGGCGGAGGTGGGAGGTGTACAGGTCGGTCAGGTCCACAAAGCGCGACCGGTAACCGGCGGGCGGTTCGGTGCCGGTGAGCGGCGACGCGCCGGTGAGGTTAATGTGGTCCCGTACCAGCACGACCTCGCCCGGGTTGAGCGCTGGGTTGATGGCGCCGGCTGCGTTTGTCAGCACGACCACGCTGGCTCCGGCGATCACCGCCGTGCGCACGGCGTGGACCACCTCGGCCGGCGAGCGGCCCTCGTAAAGATGGGTGCGGCCCAGGAGGACCAGGACGGAGTGCCCGCCCACCCGCAGCGACCTCAGTGTCCCCCCGTGCCCGGCCACGGTCGGCGCCAGGAAGCCGGGGAGCTCGGCCATCGGGCATTCGGTTTCGGCTTCCCCGAGCGCATCAGCGGCCTGGCGCCACCCTGAGCCGAGGACGACCGCAACTTCAGGGGGGGCGGACAGCCGGCGCAACAGATCCCGAGCGCCTCGCTCGGCGGTGGCAAAGGGCTCGATGGCGTCGGCGGGTTGGTCCACGGCTGGGAACACTAGTGACCGCAGACCAGTGACCGGCTACTTGTGGCCGGCGGCGAAGACGGGAAGGAGCTCATTGGCGTAGGCCTGTAGCGTCTCCTCCTTGCGGTCGTGCATCAGGTAGATGGCGAACTGGTCGACACCGAGCGTTGCCAGCTCCCTCATCCGCTTGAGGTGGGCGGGTAGGGGGCCGAGCACGCAGAAGCGGTCCACGACCTCATCGGGCACGAACTCCGTGGTCGGGTTCCCGGGTTTGCCGTGGTGGCTGTAGTCGTAGCCCTTGCGCCCGGCGACGTAGGACGTCAGCGCTTCGGGCACTGTCCCGCCATTGGCGCCGTAACGCTCCACGATGTCGGCCACATGGTTGCCGACCATCCCCCCGAACCATCGCAGCTGGTCCCGCTGGGCGCGCAGGTCGGCGCCGACGCAAGCCGGGGCGGCCACGCACACCTTGAGAGCGGCCGGGTCGCGCCCGGCGGCCGCGGCCGCGGCGCGGGCGATGCCGACCGCCCAGGCGATGATGAAGGGATCGCCGATCTGGAGGATGATCCCGTCGGCGTGCTGGCCCGCAAGCTCCAGGGCGCGGGGCCCATAGGCCGCCATCATCACCTCCAGGCGGCCGTTGCGCACCCAGGGGATGGTGACCGAGGCGGCGCCGACTTGTGCGGGGCGGCCCTCGGCCAGGTTCTTGATGGCGTCCATGGCCCGCCCCAGGGTGGCGAGGCTGGCCGGGACGCCCCCCAGGACGCGCACGGCCGAGTCGCCCCGGCCGATCCCACAGACGGTGCGGTTGCCGTACATCTCGTTGAGGGTGGCGAACAGCGAGGCGGTGACCGCCCAGTTGCGCGACAGCGGGTTGGTCACCATGGGGCCCACCATCACCGACTTCGTGGTGGCGAGGATCTGAGAGTAGATGACGAACGGCTCCTGCCAGAGCACCGGCGAGTCGAACGTCCACACGTAGTCGAAGCCGAGCGACTCCGACAACTGGGCCAGCTCGATCACCGCTCGAGCGGGCGGATCGGTCTGCAGCACGACGCCGAAGTTCACAGTCTTCCCCTCTGTTGACGCGGCTACTGGGAGATCAGGTGCTCGTTCAGATCAGGTACTCGTTGGTCTTCCTGGGGAGGTACCGGCCGTGCCCCTTCTCGCCCAGGTAACGGCCCGCTTCGATCACCAGGCGCCCGCGGGAGAGCACGGCGTCGACCCGGCCCGTGAGCGCCTTGCCCTCGTAGGCGGAGTAGTCGACCTTCATGTGGTGGGTGCGCCAGGAGATGGTCTGGGCCGCGGCCGGGTCGTACAGGACGATGTCGGCGTCGGACCCCGGCGCCAGCACGCCCTTCCTCGGGTAGAGGCCGAACATGCGGGCCGGGGTGGTGGCATTGACCTCCACCCAGCGCGAAAGCGTTATCTCGCCTGTGACCACCCCCTGGTAAGTGAGGTCG
>PMLI01000404.1 GCA_003158835.1 Acidimicrobiaceae bacterium | reverse complement strand
TTCGTGCTGGTCGACCTGGAACGGGTCAACCGCGGGGAGCCTCCCGTGGTGGGCCTCACCGCCGCCCTGGACAGCCAGGCGCAACAAGCGGCCAACGCCGACGCGGACCCGAAGATCGGTTTCGGGGACATCTGGGCCGGCGGCGCAACGTCAACGGCGGAGGCCGACTACGGCTGGATGTACGACGACGGGTACGCCAGCGCCAACGTGGACTGTGTGGCACCGGACGACCCTGCTTGTTGGGGCCACCGCGACGTCATCCTGGTGGACGACATCTCGGCCACCCTGGTGGCGGGGGCCGGTTTCCAGACCGGGCTCTGCTACGGCAATTCGTACGCCATGGGCCTGGCCGGTTATGTACCGGGCCAGAAACTGGTGTTCAGCTGGGCCGGCGAGCTTCGCTACTTCAGCGTCCCGCCCCGGGCCGAGCCACTATCTTCCCGGCGCGGCCCGGGTTAGGACCGAAGATCGGCGGTGCGCCAGGTCGGGTCGCCGCCCAGGATTTCGGGGTCTCCGGTCAGCAGTGTTGCCTGATGGGCCAGGGCAGTGGCAACCGCAAACGCGTCCGCGTAAGCCATTGGATAGCGAGCCTTGATGTGAGCCGCCTCGAGCACCCGGCTTTCGGACGGCAGGTCCAAGTTGAGCCGGAGGCGGAGCTCCCGGACCACTTGGCGGGCCCGCGGGGCACCGGCCAGCCGTTCGACGATGTAGGCGACCTCACCCAGGTTGACCCAGCTCATCACCGGCCGTGAGGGCAGTGCTGCTTCGACCCGGCCGGCAGCCGGCTCCGTGCCTTCAAGCCAGCGCAGGACCGCCCACGAGCCCAGGCAGTCCGTCACCGGTCCCGTTCCGCGACGTGGTCAGCCTCGAGGGCGGCCGTGAGCTCGAAACCGGCCAATGTCCCGCGCAGGCTCGACCGGGCCCTTACTGGTTCGACTCGAACGGCTTCGTCCTCGAGCGCGAAGTCGACCTCGTCGCCGGGAAGGATCCCCAGGTGGTCGCGCATCGTCTTCGGGATGACGACCTGGCCCTTCGGCCCGACCCGGTAAGTCATACTCAAGAGTATAACTTAAGGATGGACTTGTTCAGATCACCTCGACCGGGCACTTGACACCCGGCGCCGTGGCCAGTCGCACCTCCGTCGTGAGCAGGGCGGTGGCCCCGATCATCTCGGCCAATGCCACGTAGGTGGCGTCGTAGGCGCTCAGATTGTCCCGCAGCGCCCACATCCTCGGTCGCAGCCAGTGGGCCGGGTACCTCGTCAAGGTCAGCCGGGTGAAGCCGTCCAGGGCGAGCGTTCCTTGCTCCTCGGTCAGCGTCCCCTGCCGGACGAGACGCCGCAGGACGTTGGTCACCTCGCTGTCGATGAGATGGGGAGCGGCGATCTCTTCGTTCCCGAGACGATCAGGACCGAGGTCGCCGGCGACGAGCTGGACGATGACGCCGGCGTCGACGACCCTCAATCACCGCGTCCTTCATGTAACGCGGCGAGGATCGTGCCCCGGTCGGCCTGGCCCCGGACCTTGGCCTGGGTCTCCCGGACCACGGCGGCATTGTCGTGCACGATCTGCGCCCGCTGGGCCAGTTGCTCCAGCTCGTGGCGCATGTACCTGTTCAGCGAAAGGCCCTGCGTCCTGGCCGCACCGGCGAGGGCGTCGTGAACTTCGTCCGGCACATCGCGGATCTGGATCACTCTGGGCATCATCNNCGGGGCGGGACGGTGGCCCCCGTCCAGCAGCCTCTGGGCCCCGGCCAGGTCGAAGTGGTTTGCGACCAGGTCAGCCAGGCGGTCCAGCTGGGCCTCCCTGACGGCGGCGAAGCAAGTGCCCGGTGCCACGACGAAACTTCGCCCGCCGGCCCGGGCCACCTCGCACAGGTACTGGCGCCGGAAGGCGTCGTTCTCCAGCAGCCCGTGCCACACCGTCCCCGCCACGGGGCCGGCCCGGCAGCCCTCGTCGGCCACCAGCGGTTCCCCGCCGTCCCGGGTCACCACGCCGTGGTGGATCTCATAGCCGTGCACCACGGTGCCGTCGGCCAGGGCTCGCCACGGGCGGGCCAGGACCTTGTCGGGGCCGAAGTGCGTCCGGACGGGCAGGAGCCCGAGCCCGCGGGCCCGGCCCACCCTGCTCTCGACCGGGTCGTCGATGGACGTCCCGAGCATCTGGTAGCCGCCGCAGATGCCGAGCACCGCTCGTCCGGAGGCGGCGTGGCGCTCGATGGCCACATCCAGGCCCCGGTCCCGCAACCAGGTGAGGTCGGCGACGGTGGCGCGCGTCCCGGGCACGACCACCAGGTCGGCGTCCGCCAGTTCGGCCGGCCCGGTCACGAACCGCACCACGACACCGGGTTCGACCGCCAGCGCGTCCACGTCGGTGTGATTGCTCATCCGGGGCAGCGCCACGACGTGGGCCCGCAGGACGTCAGGGCCGAGAGGCGGGCCGCCGGAGAGCAGCAAGNNGGCGCGGTCGATCGAGTCCTCCGCGTCCAGACCGATGCCCGTCACGAATGGCAGCACCCCGAAGGTGGGCCGGCCCGTGAGCTGTTCGAGCATGGCCAGGCCGGGGTCGAGAAGGGCCTGGTTGCCGCGGAACTTGTTCACCACGAACCCGGCCATGAGGGCCTGGTCGGCGGGGTCGAGCACGGCCAGGGTCCCGACGAAGGAGGCGAAC
>PMLI01000345.1 GCA_003158835.1 Acidimicrobiaceae bacterium | reverse complement strand
GCCCCGGTCGGCCCCGGTCACAAGCCTCGCGTACTTGGCCAACACCCCATGACGGTAGCGAGGCTCCGGAAGCTTCCATTCGGCCCTCCGCTCAGCCAGTTCGGCCGCGCTCAGAGCGACGTCGATGGTGCGGGTGGTCACATCGATGGAGATCCGGTCCCCGTCAACCAGGAAGGCGATCGGGCCACCGTCTACAGCTTCGGGGGCCACATGGCCGATGCAAAAACCATGAGTGCCGCCGCTGAAGCGCCCATCCGTAACCAGGGCACAGTCGCCGCCCCGGCCGGCGCCCTTCATCGCTCCCGTCACGGCCAGCATCTCCCGCATGCCGGGCCCTCCCTTGGGGCCCTCGTAGCGTATGACGACCACGCTGCCAGGCGCGATGGTGCCGGCCAGGATCGCTTCCAGTGCGGGCTGCTCGCCGTCGAAGACCCGGGCGGCACCCTCGAAGCGGGCGAAGTCAATGCCCGCCACCTTGACCACGGCGCCCGCCGGGGCCAGCGAACCCCGCAGGATGGCCACGCCACCATCGCTGTGGATGGGCTTGGAGAGGCGGTGGACAACCTGGCCTTCAGGAGGCGGAGGGTCGATCGAGGCGAGGTTCTCGGCCACCGTCCTCCCGGACACGGTCAGGCACTCACCGTGGAGCAAACCGGCATCCAACAGCTCTTTCATGACTACGGGGAGCCCGCCGATGCGGTCGAGGTCCACCATGTGGTAACGACCGTGGGGATTCATGTCCGCCAGGTGCGGGACCCTCTTGCCGACTCGGTCGAAGTCATCGAGCGACAGGTCAACCTGAGCTTCATGGGCAATGGCCAACAAATGCAGGACGGCGTTGGTGGAGCCGCCGAGGGCCATAACAACGGCGATGGCGTTCTCGAACGCGGCCGTGGTCAGGATCTGGCGGGGACGGGTCCCGGCTTGGAGCAGCTCGACCACGGCTCGTCCCGACTGGTAGGCGTAATCATCGCGCCGGCGGTCCACGGCCGGGGCCGTGGAACTGCCCGGGAGCGCCATCCCCAGGGCTTCGGCGGCACATGCCATCGTGTTGGCGGTGAACATGCCGGCACAGCTCCCCTCGGTGGGGCAGGCCCGCTGCTCGATGAGCGCCAGTTCCTCGTCGCTGAGCGTGCCGGCGGCATTGGCACCAACCGCCTCGAACACGCTCACGATGTCCAGGGCTTCACCTCGCGTCCCCCGTCCGGGCAGGATCGTGCCGCCATAGAGGAACACCGACGGAAGGTTGAGGCGAGCCGCGGCCATGAGCATCCCCGGCAGCGACTTGTCACAACCGGCGAAGGTGGCGAGGCCGTCGAAGCGTTCCGCGTGCATCATCGCCTCCACCGAATCGGCGATGATCTCCCGGCTCACCAGGGATGCCCTCATGCCCTCCGTGCCCATGGATATGCCGTCGGACACGGCGATGGTGACGAACTCCAAAGGGAACCCGCCCGCGTCGCGTACCCCCTGTTTGGCCCGCTTGGCCAAACGGTCAAGAGGTAGGTTGCAGGGAGTGACCTCGTTCCACGACGAGGCGACACCGACTTGGGGTTTTCCCCAGTCCGCGTCGGTCATGCCGACGGCCCTGAGCATGGCACGCGCCGGCGCCCGCTCCCGCCCGTCCGTGACTTCGTGGCTTCGGGGTTTGAGCTCGCTCGGCATACGGCAACCTTATAGGGGCCGGGGCGCCCTCCTGGACAGAGGCGGGCACGCCCTGCTGGCCGGCGTGGCGGTCGTAACGGCCTTGGGCACCCTGGCCGGGTGCTCCATCAAAGCTCGGGATATGCTCTCGGCCGCCAGCGTCGAGGCGAAGATCGCCACCCAACTGGCGGACAGTTACGGCGTCCTTCCTCCCCGCGTGCATTGCCCCGCCGCCGTGCCCGCCCAAGTCGGCTCCAAGTTCTCCTGCACCACAGAACTCGACGGGCAGCCGCTCACCGTCTCGGGAGAGGTCTCGGGCGCACGGGGGTCTGTTTCGGTTAGACCCGCGACGGCGGTGATCGTGATGGCGGCGGCCCAGGCGCAGATCGGGCGGGATCTGGCCCGGACCTCCGGCATGACGGTCAAGGTATCCTGCTCAGGCCCCGCCCTGTTGGTGGCCCGGCCCGGACGCACGTTCGATTGCAGGGCTGACATCGGCGGCATCCAACGCCAGGTGGTAGTCATCGTGACCTCCACCGCCGGCACGCTCAGCCCCCGGGTACTGCCTTACCGGCCTGCCTGACCTGCCCACCTGACATGCCTGACCGGCTTGCCTGACCTGCCCACCTGACATGCCTGACCGGCCTGCCTGACCTGCCCAGAGGCGGCCTGACCTGCGACCGCTACGACCCCTGGGCCGACCGGCGCTGCTGCAACAGCTGGGTCGCGGCGCGCAAGTCGGCATTGCCGCCCGTTGCAGCCTTTACCTTCCCGATGAAGAACCCGGCCAGTTTGTCGTCACCGCCGGCGAAGCGGGCCCACTCGCGGGGATTGGCGGCAATCACCTGGTCTACGACCGCGACTAGAGCACCGGCCCCCATTGCCTCGAAACCGAGGCTCGCGGCTATGGTCTTGGCGTCACCGCCATCGGCCACGAGGATCTTCAGGACCGTCCGGGCCTGGGCGGAGGTCAGCTCGCCTTGCTCTTCCATTCGCACCAGCGCGACGAACGCGTCCCGGTCGAGTTCCCTTTTGCCGCCCTCCGACAGTTCCCCGGCCACCTCATTGGCCAACCTGCGAAGTGCCAGGCCGGCGTCGGCGTTGGCCAGCACAGCCGCCTCGATGAGCCCGTCCAGCTCCAACCGCACAACAGTCGCCACCGCTTCGGACGAGGCCGGGACACCGGCCGCGTTGGCCACCCGGGCCCTTCTTTCGGCCGGGAGAACGGGCAAGTTCGCGGTCACCGCGGCGACCCACTCGGGCCCCGGGTCGAGCGCCACCAGGTCGGGTTCGGGGAAATAGCGGTAGTCGTTGGCCTCTTCCTTCGAACGCATGGAATGCGTACGGGCGTCGGCCTCGTCCCAGTGCCGCGTCTCCTGCACGACTTGGCCGCCGTTGGAAATCAGTTCAATCTGGCGCTCGGCCTCGTAGGCGACAGCGCGGGCCAGACTGCGTAGGGAGTTCATGTTTTTTATCTCGCAGCGCGTGCCGAAGTCGCTCGAGCCCCGCGAGCGTACCGACACGTTGCAGTCGACGCGCAGAGAACCTTCCTCCATTTTCCCGTCACTGGCGCCGGTAGTCACGAGGACGGCCCTCAGTTCTTCGACGTAATCACGGGCTTCGTCGGCGCTGCTCATGTCGGGAGCGGAAACAATCTCCACCAGTGGGACCCCGGCCCGGTTGTAGTCGACCAATGAGTGACCGGC
>PMLI01000336.1 GCA_003158835.1 Acidimicrobiaceae bacterium | reverse complement strand
GACCAGGCGGCCCGAGACCAGGCGACGGGGCACCGGGCGGGGCGACGGGCGTCGTGGCGCTCAGGTCGCCGGCTGGAGCCATTCCCTCAAGAGCGCGATCTGCGGCCGCAGGGCAAGCTCGGGCCGGGCCAGCTCCGGGTGCCATTTCCTTTCGAACTCGAGGGACACCCAGCCCTCGTAGCCGGCCCCGGGCAGCAGGCTCAACATCTCGCGCACGGGCACCTCGCCCTGGCCCAGGAGGACCAGCTGCCATTCGTCCCGGCCGGGCAGGCGGACGGCGTCCTTCACGTGGACGTGGCGGATGTTGTGCCCCAGGGCTTGCAGCACCTCCGACGGGCGCTCGCCCATGCGGTGGGGATGGTGGGCGTCGTAGACGGCGCCGGCCGAACCGCGTGCATAGCTCAGCAGCTGGGCCAGGGTGCGGGCGCTCGAAAAGTCGTCATGGGTCTCTACTGCCAGACGGACGCCATGCGCCCAGGCCACTGGTTCGGCCGCCACCAACAGCTCGGCTGCCCGCCTGAGGGCGTTGTCGCGCTTGGGTTCGGGCCCGGGGGGCAGCCTGCCGCCGAAGAGGCGGAGCAAGGGCGCCCCCCATTGCTCGGCGATCTCCGCCATAACCTCCAGATCAGCCAGGAACCGGTCCTGGTCGGGTGAGGTGACCACCAGGGAGGTGTCCAGGGCGGCCACCTTGACGTTGCTGTGGCCCAGGGCGAGCTCGCCTCGCCGGCGGGACTGGGCGCCTAGGGCGGGAGTGACGACGTCGCCGTCGAAGAGGCGGATCTCGAGCCCGTCCAAGCCGTAGGTCCTGACCGCTTCGACGCAGTTTTCGAAACTCCACTCAGGGCAGGCGAGATTGCTGTAACACAGGCGCATAGATGACCTCGCCCACCAACGCTACCCCAAGGTCGGAGAGCGCTCGTTGACCGGGCTCCCAGCGACCAGTGACCGGGCGCCCAGCGACCAGTGATCGGGCGCCCCGCGACCGGGCCGTTCAGTGCCCGTGGCGGCCGGAGCGCAACAACGCAGCCACGGCCTCGACGGCCAAGCGGTAGCCCTCTCCCCCGAAGCCGGCGATGACACCGGTCGCCACCGGGGTCACGACCGACTGGTGGCGCCAGGCCTCCCGGCGGCGGGGCTGGCTCAGGTGCAACTCGACGACGGGACCGTCGAACGCCGCCAAAGCGTCGTGCAATGACCACGAGTAGTGCGTGAGCGCCCCGGGGTTGACGACGATGGCCAGGGCCCGGCCCCGGGCGTCGTGTACCGCCTCGACCAGGGCACCTTCATAGTCGGACTGGATGTGCTCGAGTACCAGGCCGTGCTCGGTGGCGGCCGCGGTGGCGGTGGAAATGTGGTCGGCCAGCGTGTCACGCCCGTAGATCTCCGGCTGGCGCTGGCCCAGGAGACTGAGGTTGGGGCCCGACAGGAACAGCACCATCGCCGCGGGCAGGCTGTCGGGCCCGGCGTCGGTGCGCCGGCTCGCCCGTTCGGGGCCGGGTTCGCGAGCCCCGTCGACAACGGTCAGTTCCGGCCGGGCCGGCGGTTCCTGGGGTGCCATCGCATCTCCTCCCTGTGACGGCCTGCCCTATCTGCCTAGCAGAAGCGCCCGTGCAGTTGGCGACCGCCGTGGGGCGGTACCGAGGAGGAGGACCGGAAAGGGCCGAGAGTTCGCTGCCAGAGGCGGTTTCCCTCAAGTTCGGGTTCTTCCGAGCCGACTAAAAACACGAGATCAACAGCTACCAAAGGCCGGACCGAGCGCCGACCCGCAACCCGAGGACACGCCGCATGCGTTTGCCAACAGCCAAAACCCCCGGCCTCGTCGGCCTGCCGGTGACGGCCCTGAGGCCAGCTCCAAGCGGCTTTTCCGACCCGGGGCCCGCCTCGAAGTGCTCGTGCCGCCTCCTAAGCAGACGGAGTACACCAGGTGCGTTTCCAAGAACTTCGTGACGCAGACGGGACGGTGATCGCCAAGGGCCTCCACCCCGCGATCGCAGTCGTCGCCGCAGGTGCCGTGGCGCGCGCCGCAGCCATTTCAGCCGTGGTGTCCACCAAAGGGTGCATAATCCTCCATCCCTCCGACGTAGAGGACGAACTGAAGCGCGCTGCCATGGCTGCGGTCGACCAGCACCAAGCCGCGCTCCACCAGAAGGAGGCGAAGGTTGCCGATGCCCAGCACACGCTGCAGCAGGCCGTCGACGTCGGCCTGAAGACGTCCCGCGAGACCGCCACGGCCGCCAACGACCTGACTGGCTTCGACGAACTGGCAACCCGTCTGGCAGAGGCCGAAGAGGGTTACGAAGTCGCCGTGCGGGCCGACGCCGAAGCGGCTCGGGTCGTAGCCACGGCCCTGGGGGAACTGGACCGGATCCTCGGCCAGCGCCACAGTGCCAGCACTTCTCTCGACCAGGCCCGCGGGTCTGGCGATGGCCAAGGGGTCCCTGAGGCCGTGATCCATCAGGCCATGAACCTCCAGGCGGCACTGGCCGCGGCCGAGGCCGAGAAGCGCCTGGCCGTCCAACAGGCGGACGAGATCGCACAGGTGACCCGCGCCGCCAGCCGCGACGCCTTGGAGGACCGCGAGGCGGCCCACAGCGCCCTGCGGTCCGGCATGTCCCTCATCAGCGCCGTCAGCCCCAACTGGGGCCCCGGAATGCCGTTACCGGGCTTGGTTTCCAACTATCGCGACTCCCTGGCGAAAGCTTCGGCAGCCGCCGAAGCGGCCGAAGCCGAGGCTAAGACCGTCGAGCGAGCGGCCCGGTCGCGCTTAGAAGAGGAAACGCACGACCTCGACGTCCTGGTGGGCGCCGGCCCAGAGCACATCGATTTCCGGGCGACCATCACCGCCTGGGTGAACGGCGAGCGCTTCAGCCGCGACGATGCCGTCTTCGCGGACGAGGCCTTCAGCCGGTTCGGGGCCGAAGGGACCGCAGCCCTGCTCAGCACGTTGGCCGGGCGCGGATGCCAGGTCATCTACCTGACCGACGATCCCGAGCTGCTCGGTTGGGCCATCGGCCTGCCCCACGAAGCCGGAGGGGCCAGCACCGTCGCCAGTTCCCGCACCCGCAAGCCCGCCTTGGTGAGCGAGTAGAGCGATCACCGCTTTGGGCAAGCCCGCGCCCGCCGCACTCCGTTGAGAACGGCAGTTCCCCCAGGACAAGAACCATTGGCCACATAACGACTCAGCTGCAAGAAAGGCAACCGTGTTCCGGCACATTAGGTACAAGCTGATCGCGGCCTTCGCCCTGCCGCTGCTCATCCTGGTGGGGGTGGCGGGGATGGAAGCTTCGTCATCGGTCCGCCAGGTCAGCACCGTCGACCATGAAGCTTCGCTGGCAAAGGCTTCGGTAGGGCCGGGCGGCGCCGTGCAGGCCCTGCAGAACGAGCGCGAGGACGCCGTCCTGTCCGTCCTGGCCTCGGTGCCCGACCTTCCGGCCGCGCTGCAAGGCGTAACGCCCCGCCAGGCCGGGATCACCCTGCCGCCGGCCCAGACCCGGGCCGCCACCGATAGTGCCCTCAGCGCCTTCCGCGCCACTGTGTACCGCGCCGGCGACCAGTCCCAGGCCACCTACGAGACCGCCCTGTCGTACGGCGCCCTGCTGGACCAGGCCCGCTCTATATGGGCCGCCTCCGCCAGCAACGCCTCGAACTACCGCCCGATCGTGGCCGAGCTCTACAGCCGGTACACCACGGTCATCGACTCCTTGATCGACGCCACGTCCCAGGTCCCGTACCAGATCAGCGACCCGACCCTGCGCACGGGCGTCGAGGCTCTGGTCGCCAGCCTCCAAAAGACAGAAGCCGACTGGCAGGTGACCATGGACCTCTTCCGGGTGTCCTGGAGCTCGCCGGCCGGGGTAGCCGCCCAGGTCAACTCGGCCACCAAGGACTTCGGTGCCGACCAGACGTGGGTAGCGCGCCTGAGCACGCTGTCCATCGGCCCTTTCAGCGGCCCTGTGAACACCCTGATCTCCGGCACCATAACCCGCTCATTGGGCGTCGACGTGGGGTTGGCGCAGCGACGTACACCGCTGTCGCTGCCCGCCTTGCTTGAGACCTTCGACGAGGCTGCGCCGGGCGCGTCGGGCCCGTCCGCCGGCAACCGGGCGGTGACCGAGCTGGGTAACTCCGAGATCGCGGCCGTGGTCGACCAACGGGCCGCTCAGCTGCACAGCGATGCCATCCGTCAAGCCGGCGAGCTCGGCTTGGCCGGTCTGGTCGGTACCCTGCTCGGGCTGCTTCTCGTCGCCCTGGCCAGCCGGTCGATCTCCCGGCCCCTGGCCCGACTGGCCCAACAGGCCAACGAGCTGGCCAGCGTGCACCTGCCCGCCACGCTCCAAGCGATCCTGGACGACGACGTCGGCGGCGTCCCCGAAGGAGTGCCCATTACGGTGTCGGGGTCGGACGAGGTGGCCGAGGTGGCCCGGGCCCTTGACGCCGTGCAGAAGACTGCCATCGAGCTCGGTGCCGGCCAGGTGGTGCTGCGCCGCAACCTCTCCGATGCCTTCGTCAACCTGGGCCGGCGCAACCAGAACCTGGTCACGAGGCAGCTCGAGTACATCAGCGACATCGAGCTGAAGGAAGCCGACCCCGACTCGCTGGAAGAGCTGTTCCGCCTGGACCACCTGGCCACCCGCATGCGACGCAACGCCGAGTCGCTGCTCATCCTGGCCGGTAGCGGGCCCGCCCGCCAGTGGAACGCGGCGGTNNCATGGACGTGGCCCGGGCCGCCTCGGCCGAAGTGGAGGACTACAAGCGCCTGCGCCTGCACCACTTCGACCCCGCCTTGATCAGCGGTGAGGTGACGACCGACCTCGTCCACATCGTGGCCGAACTGACCGAGAACGCCCTCAGTTTTTCGCCTCCGGGCTCGCCCGTGGACGTGTACGGCCGCTTCCTCGAGGACGGCTACGTCCTGGTCGTCGTTGACTCCGGCATAGGTATGTCCGGCGCCGATCTCGACGTTGCCAACCAGCGTCTCGAGGGCCTCGGTTCCGACGGCGACGTCCCGGGCCGCTACCTCGGTCACTTCGTGGCCGGCCGTCTGGCGTCCCGCCACGGCCTGTCCATCTCCCTGCAGGCTTCCCACTCCGGCGGCCTGGTGGCGCGGGTGAGGATCCCGCCCAACCTCATCGAAGAGCCCGTGCCCGACCTGTCTGCGGTGGCCGAGGTCCGCCCGTCGCCGGTCGTGACGACCCCGCCCGTGGTGGGCAATGCCCCCCCGATACGGGTCGCAGCCGCGCCGGCAGACGTTCCGGCACCGCCCGCCGACCCCTTCTCGACCTCCGTGACCGGGCGTTCAGCTGCGCCCGAGGACGACGCGACATCACCGGACGCCGGCGACATCGAAAACGATGTAGACGCCGTGCGCAGCCTCCTCGGCGCCGGCAATGTGAGCGAGGACGATGAGGGCCTCGACGCCTTGGTCACCAGCGACCTGCTCGCCCCGAGCCCTGCCGGTCCCCCGAGTGGCCCGGACGACCTGAGCGCCCTCAGCGGTCCCGGCATCGACGACAGTTTCGAACAAGGCGCCCCGGCCGGCCCTCCCCAGAGCGCTGACCTGTCTGACGCGGACCTCGAAAGCCTCGCTGACGACGCTGAAGCCTGGTCGGCGGAGGTTTCCCCCCACGACAGGCAGGACCGGGCCGGCCCCAGCGCCTCCGCCAACGATCTTCAGGCTCTGGAGGCCCGTGTCCGGGCGCTGGATGCCGCCCGCGAGACAGACAAGAAGGCCATCATCGACCAACTCGCCAAGGAACTCGCATCCATGAGCGGTTCGCACGGCAAAACCACCACCGCAAATCCCCCCAAGAACGCAGACACCACCAGCGATGATCATAGCGTTCATGTCGTGCAGAGCGGGGAAACCCTCACCTCGATTGCGAAAAGCAGCGGTATCACCATCGCCGATTTGAGAAAAGCCAACAATCTGACCAGCGATTCGCTGAAGGTCGGCCAGAAGCTTGTCATCCCCACGAAATGACGAAGCCGGGAGGTTGTCAATAACGGGTCAGCGGGGTACCGCGGGTGCCGCCGCACCCCGTGGCTCCCAAGACCGCGAGCGGCGCACCTCATTGGTCGCCGCCAGCTTCTCGGTGTCCACTTTGAGCCAGACGCTGTCTTCGCCGAGGATCGCCTCGATGTCGCGCACGAACTGTTGTGTCGGGGACACTGAGAAATGCTCGTGGGCTTCCAAGAAGACCAGCTTGCCGTCGGGAT
>PMLI01000021.1 GCA_003158835.1 Acidimicrobiaceae bacterium | reverse complement strand
GGGGGGCCTCGGTCATCACCCAGCTCACAGAGGTGGCCCCGTCGTGGCGGTAGTGGTCCCAGGCCTCCTGGGCGCCGGCCAGGCCGGCATTTTCCCACTCGATCCCAGCCGAGCGGGCGCCGACGTCCTCTATGAGCTTGGCCACCGAGGGGTCGTAGGCGACCCGCAGCGCGGCCGCCACCTCGGCCACGGTCATGACCCGGGCCGGGCCGGCCCCGGTCGACGCCAGGCCGGCGGCGAGGCTCGGGATGCGCTGGCCGATGTCCAACGCCATCTCGTCCAAGCTGCGGCGCTTGGCGCCCTCGACGCGGCTGGCCATCGACCAGGTCAGCGCGATGCGACAGGTGATCGAGGCCGACCCGGCGGGGGCGGCTCCCACCGCTTCGCGCATCACGGCGAGTGCCAAGGGGTGGGCGTCGGGGGCCAAGTGGCCGTAGACCTCTTGGCGTAGGCGCGCCCCTGAGTCCGGTGCGGACTCGACGACGAGCTCGGCGCCGACCAGGCCCGGCTCGTTGCCCAGGTTGGCCAGCCAGGCCCCCCAGTGGGCCACCCAGCCATCGACGTCGGCTTCGTCTACCAGGGCGGCGCCATCGGGGGCACAGGTGAGCACGATGCTGGCGTGGTTGACCCAGGGGTGACGCAGGAGAGCGAAGGGCCGGCCGTAGGCGTCCTTGGCCTCGGTGGCGGTCATCTGCGCCAGCACGCCGGGCAGTGAGCAGCGGCCTTTGGGGACACGGCTGAGCGGGCCCGAACGGTAGAGGTGCTGACCGGCCGAGCGGCCCTTGGCCCAGGCCGCCCGGGCCGTGAGCCGCTGCAGGAGGTTGCGGTTGTGGCGGTCGCGCACCAGCAACGGGACCAACGATAGCCCCGTGACGACCGCGCAGCCAGCGCCCAGCCACAAGTTGACCATCATGGCGACCAGGCTGACGAGGATGCCGGCGAAGAGCAGGACCGTCCCGGCCATGCCCAGGCCCAACAAGCCGACCGACTGCACCCGCCGCCAGTTGCCGTAGGTGCGGTGCTCGACGCTGGCGATGGTTTCAGCCATTGGTTACGCTCCCGTTCGTTGTGCCGACCGCGGCCCCGTTCGCCACCGGGGCCGGTGGTGGGGCCGCGGCGCCGGCGCCA
Organism: Acidimicrobiaceae bacterium; assembly: GCA_003158835.1. Classification (GTDB taxonomy): domain Bacteria; phylum Actinomycetota; class Acidimicrobiia; order Acidimicrobiales; family Palsa-688; genus Fen-671. Next base: position 1,640 of record PMLI01000021.1, on the reverse strand, counting down.
GGCAGGGCCGACCCACTGGCCACGCCCTCAGCGCCCCCGCCGCCCGCGCCGAGCGCCTGGGAGCCCAAGTTCCCGCCTTGGCGTCCCAAGCCGCCGGCGGCCATGGGTGCGGCCGCTCCCCCGGTGGCGACGATGGCCACCGCACCGCTAGCCAGCCCAGCCACCATCCCGGCCGCCGAGGCGGCCGAGATGTTGCCGATGGCCGAGACCATGGGGGCCACCATGCGCTTCAGTGCCGGCAGCGTGAGGGTGGCCAGGGCCACGAGCACGATCCCGGTGATCTCCCCGGTGATGTCGGCTGAGTTGGTGACCGAGAGGATGGCGGCGCCGTAGACGAGCGCCGCTATGTACCCGACCGTTGAGCTGATCGCCTGTGCAGGCCCGGTGAGGCCGCCGCTGGGTGTGACGTCGAGCTTCCAGTCGCCGTCGACCCACGAAACGGTGAGGGCCGCCACCGCACCAGCGACAAGGGCAGCGCCTGGCGCAACGCCGACATATTGCGACAGCACCTCCAACTTGAGGTTCCCGCCCTGCTTCCGGACCGTCCCACAATCGGCGATCCCCGACCGGACAGCGAACTCGTCGCGGTCCGCGCTCATTCCGCGGGCCGACTTAACCAGCTAGCCAAGGAGTGGGTAGCAACCCGGCAGCCGAATGATGGTGCCTAGACCTCGTCAGTGAAGTGGGTCGAACCACTGGCCGAAGGCGGCGTTGACGCTCTCGAGGAGCTATCGTAAGACATCCTGTCTGAAAGAACCTCCGTCTTATCTGGGCTTCTGGCCGTAATCGCGGCGTCGAAGGCCTCGTAGTACGGCCACGGATCGAAGAACGCTCCTCTCTTCCTCCCCGACAGTGGCAACGTGAAAGGCGTGCGGTCGATCCGGACGCCTTTGCGTGACTCGTATACCGCAACCCAATCTCGCTCGGCACCGTCTATTAGGGCTAGGCGGGCGACCAGCTGATCGAAGCTCGCCTTAATGTGCCAAGTTCTGGCGACTGTTCCTGCGGCCATCGCTACAACTTCGGATACCGAGATCAGCTCGAGATCACCAACCGAACCTCGGCTTCGCGGTAGGACCTGCTTTCTCCAACGCCGGATTTCATCCGGGGCGCAGCGGCAAATTGCGGCCGCATCCTCGACAGGGACGGCCACACCCTCCGTTCTCTTGTTTCGGTCCATGAGCCAAACATAGCCAGGTTCCCGAGTCGACATTCCCAGTCAGCCCCGCTGTTTTGGCACCTCGCTGACAAAGACTCACTCGACTGACGTAACTGACAAGGACTAACAGGACAACGCTGGCTGACAGCCTGGTGTACGGCCTGAGGCGATAGGTCCCGATTGCAAGTGACCGACCGCGTAGGGTCGGACCTGGATATCGCCGCAACGGGTCACCAGTTACCACGCCGTACGGCAGGGCAAGCGCTGTTCGTGGCGGGAAGCGGTGGCTTTCGAACGGGAACCTCCACCTTCGTCAACGCCAGATGGGACTTGCCTCTAGGCTTCGGCCCCGTGAGCAGCCAGAACCCCGCCCGCTTTGAGTGGAGCCCCGTCAGGTTGCTGCTGGCGAGTGTCCTCGTCATCCTCCTGGCGCTCGACATGTTCATGGCTGCGCTGGACAGTGTTGCCACCTACCCCAATG
>PMLI01000467.1 GCA_003158835.1 Acidimicrobiaceae bacterium | reverse complement strand
GACGGCCCAGGAGCGACGGGGGCGGGGGCCGGCCGGCCTGGTAGGCCTTCTCCTGCCGGGCCACCTTCTCAGCCGTCCGCCGCACAAGCTGTTCGAGCTCGTCAGGCGCCAGGCGCAGGGCGGCGATGACGCCCTGGTTGAGCACCGTGACCCCACCGGGGGCAACGGCCCCCACCGCCAGTTCTTCGTGGCCCGGGGCTCCTACCTTCCCGACCGGCATGACCATCAGGTCCGCTCCCAACCGCCGCGCCACTTCGGCGCCCACGGGGAGCCCGCCCCTGGGCAGCGCTACGACTACGGGGCGAACGCCGGGATGTCCGAGCCGGCGCGCCACTTCTTCGCCCAGCACCCGGCCGGCGTGGGCGCGGTCAACAAAAGATCCGACAGGGCCACTCCGGTGGGCAAGCAAACGCCGTCACTCTCCCGGGCCCTTTTCGGTGTCGACCACGACCCGACGATGGTCTTCGGAGTCGTAGCGGACGGCAATGGTCTCGCCCACCTTTACGCGTGCCCGGTCCTCCAGGGTGGGGAAGGCGACCCTGGTGGTCACTTCGAACGCCTCGCCCCCCGGGGGCTCGACTCGCAACGTCAAGCGGCTGCGGGTAACCGGTCCGAGCATGCGCTCGTCGATGACGGACATGACCAGGGCCTGCGCCCGGCTATTGAGTGGCTTGACGTCACCGAAGGCCGGGTCCACGTCGGCCGGGTGCTCCGGCTCCCGCTTGGGCGGGACAGGAGGTGCGCCGGCGGCGCGCTCGGTCTTTCGTTCGCTGCGCTCGCGGGGCGGCCGGCGGGGGGCACGGGGTGGGGGCGGAGGGGGAGCGACCGAACCAGGGTGGTCCGCCCGCGCCGTACGGGGGTGGCCGCCCATGCCCGTGCCCTGGAAAGGCCCCTGGGCATTAACGGCCAGACTGAGCACCACCACTACCACGACCAGAGTGATGGCCAAGGCCAACGCCGCTCCCACAGTTGGAATCTTAGGGCGCGCCAGCCGGCCTTTCAGCCGACGCTGCCCTCCATCTGCAGTTCGATGAGCCGGCTCCATTCGACGGCGTACTCCATGGGCAGCGTCCGGGTGACGGGCTCGATGAACCCGTTGACGATCATGCTCATCGCCTGCTGCTCCGAAAGGCCCCGGCTCATCAAATAGAAGAGCTGGTCATCGCCGACCTTGGAGATCGTCGCCTCGTGGCCCACCTGGGCGTCGTGCTCGCCGAACTCGATGTACGGGTACGTGTCCGAACGGGACTTCTCGTCGAGCAAAAGGGCGTCGCAGCGCACGAAGCTCTTCGAGCGTTTGGCTCCCTGTTCGAAACGGACCAGGCCCCGGTACGAGGTCCGGCCGGCGTCCTTCGAGATCGACTTGGAGATGATGGTCGAAGTCGTCTCGGGTGCGGCGTGGACCATCTTGGCCCCGGCGTCCTGGTGTTGGCCGGCGCCGGCATAGGCCACGGATAGCACCTCGCCCGACGCCTTCGGGCCCATCAGGTACACAGCCGGGTACTTCATTGTCAGCCGGCTGCCGATGTTGCCGTCTATCCATTCCATGTGCGCCTCTGCCTCGGCGTAGGCACGCTTCGTAACCAGGTTGTACACGTTATTGGACCAGTTTTGTATGGTCGTGTACGTCACGCGGCTGGCCTGCTTGCAAACGATCTCGACGACGGCAGAATGCAAGGAGTCGGAGGTGTACACGGGGGCCGAGCACCCCTCGATGTAATGGACCTGGGCGCCCTCGTCGGCGATGATCAAGGTACGCTCGAATTGTCCCATGCTCTCGGCGTTTATCCGGAAATAGGCCTGCAGAGGCATCTCGACCTTGACCCCGGGTGGGACGTAGATAAACGACCCCCCGGACCACACGGCGGAGTTGAGGGCGGAAAACTTGTTGTCGTTGGCCGGGATTATGGTCCCGAAGTACCGTTTTACGATGTCGGGGTATTCCCGCAGCGCCGTGTCCATGTCACAAAACAGGACTCCCTGGCTAGCGAGTTCGTCCCTATTGCGATGGTAGACGACTTCAGACTCGTATTGAGCCGTAACGCCAGCAAGGTACTTGCGCTCCGCTTCGGGTATCCCGAGCTTGTCATAAGTGGCCTTGACCGACTCGGGCAGCTGGTCCCAGGCCGAGACCTGTTTGTCGATCGGCTTGATGTAATAAAAGATGTCGTCGAAATTGATGCCGGAGAGGTCCCCGCCCCATTTCGGCATCGGCCGGCGCTCGAAGTAGCGAAGGGCCTTCAGGCGACGCTGGGTCATCCACTCAGGTTCGCCCTTCATCCACGACATCTCGCGAACGATGTCCTCGTTCAGGCCCTTCTTCGGCTTGAAGACGTAGAAGTCCTCGACGTCGCTCCAGCCCAGCTGGTAACGGCCGAGGTCAAGTTCTTGAGCAGTGGTAGCCATGGCGCTTTCCCTTCGGGTGGGATTTCTCCTACGTAGATAGTAACAACCCCGCACGCCTACCCGGCCGGCCCCAGTCCGGTGCCGGGTGAAGTCAGGAGGGGCCGGCCAGCTCCTCGGCCATCTCCACCGCCGCCGCCCGGACGGCGGCGTCGTCCGGGCCCCCGACCATCACGGCCAGCAACCGCGCTCGCCCGTCCCGGTCCGCGGCCGCAGCTATCACGGCCCCCAGGATGGCCGGATCTGCGCCAACCAGCACCACAGGCGTGCCTTCGGCCACCGATCGTGTGGCCACTTCGGGGTCATCGGTCACTTTCGGGCCCGGCGAGCCCTTGAAGCCCGGATAGCGTGGCACAGTAATTTATACCGCCATGCCGCTTGTCGACGTCCCTCAACCGCCTGTCGCGCCCCGGCGCCCCGTGACCCACCTCGCTCACGAGGACGCCCGGCCGGATGACTGGCACTGGCTCGCCAACCGGGACGACCCCGCGGTGATGGAGTACCTCGAGACCGAAAACGCCTATGCCGACGCCGTGCTCGGCCCCACGGCCCCCCTCCAGGAACGCTTGTTCGAAGAGATCCGCGCCCGGGTAGCGGAAACGGACATTTCCGCCCCCACTTTTCACGGCGGCTGGTGGTACTGGTCCCGGACCGTGGCCGGGCGGCAGTACCCGGTGCATTGCCGCCGAGCCGACCCCAACCGGTCGCTCTCGGCCTCCCACGTCCTGGCGGCGGCACGGGCCGCGCTGCCGGGTGCGGGTGTCGCCGGCGACGGCACCATGCCACCCCGGCCCGGCCCACCCGGCCCGCTCGGCGGGACCGCACCTCATCCCGGCCAGGTGGTACTCGACGAAAACATTCTCGCCCACCGCTCCGAATATTTCGCCGTCGGGGTGTTCGACGTCCGTCCCGACCAGCAGGTGCTCGCCTATGCCGTTGACCACGACGGATCGGAACGCCACACGCTGCGCTTCCGCGACCTCGGTTCGGGCGACGACCTGGCCGATGTGGTCGAGGACGTCTATTACGGGGGAGCCTGGTCTTCGGGCTGCACGAGCTTCTACTACGTCCGTCCCGACAAGGCCATGCGGCCGTCGCAGGTGTGGCGCCACGTCCTGGGCACGGCCGCCGCCGCCAAGGACCAGTTGGTGTTCCAGGAGGACGACGAGCGCTTCTTCGTTTCGGTGGCGCTGACCCGGAGCCAACGCTTCGTGCTGGTGACCTGCGAGTCCAAGATGGCGAGCGAGACGCATTACCTGCGGGCGGACAAAGAACGAGGCCAGTTCACCGTGGTGCTGGCCCGGCGCGAAGGTGTCGAGTACGACGTCGACCACGCCGTGCTCCCCGGCCAGGCGGACACGTGGGTGGTGCGGGCCAACCAGGGCCCGGACGGGGAACGGCTCGACAATTTCGCCGTGTTCGAGCTGCCGGTGGGTGAGAGCCGCCCCGCCGCGCTAAAGCCGTTACTGCCCTACCGGCCCTCGGTGAAGGTAGAGTCCGTCGCCGTGTTCGCCCGTCACATGCTCGTCCTCGAGCGTTCCGAGGGCATAGAGCAGTTGAGGGCCGTGCGCCTAGCCGACCGGGGCGAGCACGTGATCGCCCAGCCCGAGCCCGCCTACGCCCTGAGCGAGGGGACCAACCCGGAATGGGACAGCGACGTCATCCGGTTCGCTTACAGCTCACTGGTCAGCCCGCCTGCCAGCGTCGACTACGACCTGGAGCAGCGGCAACGCACGACCGTCAAGGAAACGACCGTCGGCGGCGGCTTCAAGCGCGCCGATTACCGCACCGAACGGCTCTGGGCTGAGGCCGACGACGGCACCAGGATCCCGGTCTCGGTGGTGTGCCGGCGTGGGCAACCCCTCGATGGTACGGCCCCGTGCCTCTTGTACGGCTACGGGAGCTACGAGCACCCCGTCGACCCCGCCTTCTCGCTGGCCCGGCTCAACCTCCTCGAGCGCGGCTTCGTCTTCGCCATCGCCCACGTCCGGGGCGGCGGGGAGATGGGGCGGCCCTGGTACGAGCAGGGACGCTTGATGCACAAGAGGAACACCTTCGGCGACTTCGTGGCCTGCGCACAGCGATTGATCGCGGGCGGCTGGACGTCGTCTGACCGCCTCGCCATACGGGGTGCCAGCGCCGGGGGCCTGTTGATGGGCGCCGTCGCCAATATGCGGCCCGACCTGTTCCAGGCGGTGGTAGCCGAGGTCCCCTTTGTCGACGTCTTGACCACCATGTCCGACGAGTGCCTCCCCCTCACGGTCACCGAATGGGAGGAGTGGGGCAATCCCCGGGACGACCCCGCGGCCTACGCCTATATGAAGACCTACTCGCCCTACGACAACGTCCGGCCCGTCGGTTACCCGTCGATGTTCGTAACCGCCGGTCTCAACGACCCTCGAGTCGGTTACTGGGAGCCGACCAAATGGGTGGCCAAGCTGCGCGCCACCAAGACCGGCACCAACCCCGTGGTGCTGCGGACCGAGATGGGCACCGGCCATCAAGGCCCGTCGGGCCGTTACGACGCGTGGCGAGACGAAGCCCGAGCCCAGGCCTTTGTCCTGGCGGCTGTGGGCGTGGAGAGCTGAGCGCGCCGTTTGAGGCCGGGGGCGCCGGCGCCGTCGCCAGAAGCGCTCCCGCCGCCGTCAACTGGTCGGAGTGGGCCCGGGGCAGGAACGCGAAGGTTCAAGCCAAGGACCGCTGGCGGGAACGGCGCGACCTGGACATCCTCGGCCCCCGGGGCGTGACCAACGACGGGCGCGACGTGGTGTCGTTCGCCTCCAACGACTACCTCGGGCTTTCGTCACATCCCAAGGTGCTCGCCGCCGCCCACGACGCCATCGACCGCTGGGGCGCCGGGTCGGGGGCGTCGCGGCTGGTGAGTGGTTCGCGGCCGGTGCACACGCAACTGGAAGAGGCCCTGGCCGACTGGAAGTCAACCGAAGCGGCCCTCGTGTTCCCCACGGGTTACGCCGCCAATCTGGGTGTTCTCTCCGCCCTGGGCGGCCCTCAGGTGCTCATCTGCTCGGACGATCACAATCATGCCTCGATAATCGACGGCTGCCGTCTGGCCCGGGGCCTCGGCGCCAGGGTGGAGCCCTTCCCTCATCTCAGCACCGGTACGGTTGCGGATCTCCTGGGCGCATGGGACGGGCGAGCCGTGGTCGTCACCGACCTCGTCTTCTCCATGGACGGGGACATC
>PMLI01000156.1 GCA_003158835.1 Acidimicrobiaceae bacterium | reverse complement strand
ACGGCCGCAGCAGGTCGGTGCGGGCCCAGTTGTCTAGCTGCCTGTAAGTGATGCCGACGATGTTGCAGACCTGCGGCCCCCGGAAGCCCTCCTCGGCCGCGGCCGACGCCGACAGCTCCGCTCGCCCCGTCTGTTGGCGCTCCATTTGCCCTCCTCGACCCACCTGACACAACGGTAGTTACATCAGTGTGGCCTGTCTCGGCCGCCCCCGCAAGGACAGCTCCCGCCGGGCCTGCGTGCGGGCCGTGCTACTACTTGTCGAAGTCCTCGGGCCGGACTCCCTCGATGAACTCGTGAAACTGCGCTACCAGCTCCTCGCCCTCGCCCGGCTCGTCCAGGTCCTCACGCTGAGTGATGACGATGCCCTCGGCGTCGAGCAGCGCCTCCTCGGCGTAGATCGTGGCACCAGCCCGGATGGCCAGGGCAATGGCGTCCGACGGGCGAGCGGAGACGACGTAGTTGCTGCCCCCGCGCCGCAGCCGCAGCTCGGCATAGAAGGTCTGGTCCTTCAGTTCGGTTATCACCACGTGGTCGAGCACTAACCCCACCTCTGTCAGGACGTCCCTCATGAGGTCGTGCGTCATGGGCCTCTTGGTGACCACGCCCTGCAAGGCGGTGGCGATGGCCTCGGCCTCGGGGCGACCGATGTAGATGGGCAGCGCCCGGTCCCCGGTAGCCTCCTGCAGCAACAGGATGGGGGTGTTGGTCGGGTACTCGACGCGGACGGCGGAGAGGTGCATCTCGACCATGACTGAACGTTACAACCGCGGACGCCGCACCCGGCGGGCGGGCGAAACACGGTCCGGGCCCGCCGCGAGGTGACGGGCCGCCGTCTCAGTGAAGGTCGGCCGTCTCAGTGAAGGTCGGCCAGGGCCGCCCGCAACAGGACGGAGCGCAGTTCGCCACCGAGGTGGGACAGCTCCTCGATGGCCTGGGCGGCTGCCTCGCGGGCCTCGGGATTGCGCTGCCTGATCAGGGGCATGATGACCTGCTGGACCATTCCTGCCTCGCGCTCAGCCGCCCCCTTGTAGGCCCGCAAGTGGCGCGCCTCGACCCCGTGGCGGGCGAACGCCGAAGCCAGCTGAACGATCAGCACCGCTTGCGGGCTGTAGTAAGCGACGCTGCCCACGAATTTGGGGGTGATCAGACCGAACCGCTCCAGATCCCGCACCGTCTCGAGCTCGATCCCGGGCTCGCTCACCAGCTCGTCCACAGACCGGTCGTCTTCACCGGGGGCCGGCACGGCGGCCGTGGCCCTGCTCGCCCGGGCCGGCCGCGGGTTGGCGGAGCCGGCCGACCGGGCATGGGCCGTGGGGCCGGACGAGAGGCCGGATGAGAGACCGGACGAGAGGCCAGCCGTGGTGCTGCGCCCGGGCACCGGGCCGACCCGCCCGGTGGCCTTGACGGCGGGGGCCTCTCCCCAGCTGGAGGAACCTGCCTCGGGGGCCGCACGCCGGCCGGAGCGGCCCGGCTCCCCCGTGGCTGCGTACGGGCTGTAGGGCGGACCGGCATCGAAGAGCGGTTCGGTCACGACCGATGGGCGCGCCATCGACCGTTCCGCGTCCGGCCGTTGGGTACCCGGCCCCGCCTTTCGCCCGGCCGGCCCGGTCTCGGCGGCCTCATCGGCCTCATCGGTCCCGGCGGCCTCATCGGTCCCGGCGGCCTCATCGGTCTCGGCGGCCTCATCGGCCTCGGCGGCCCCATCGGCCTCGCCGGCCCCGTTATAGCGACCAGGGACGCCCGCCGCGGACGGGGCGCCCGGCGGGAAGGACAGCGTGGCGCTGCTCTGCACGATGAGACGTTCCTCGACGATCTCGACGAAGGTCCGCTCGGTGCCGGCCGCCCCTTCCTCTTCCTCGTCGTAAGCAAACTCGCCCTGTTCGTCGAGGCGGCCCTTGATCACCTTCAAGGGCAAGAAGGCGTCTCTTTGCTGGCGCAGTACCCAGCGCAGGCGCTCAATGTCAGGCTCGTAGAACTTCCGGTAACCCGACGGTGTCCGCTCCGGGTCGACGAGGCCCTGGCTTTCGAGGAAGCGGATCTTGGAGATGGTCACGTCGGGGAATTCTTCTTGCAGGAGCGACAGAACCTCCCCTATGGAGAGATGGGAACGGCCGGCCACGGCTCTTTCACCCCCGTCCCCCGTGCCTAGGGCTCGCCGGCGCCAGGGCCGGCGACAGTTGTCGGGACCGCAGCCAGGAACAGCAAACGGAACTTGCCGACCTGGACCTCGTCACCACTGGAGAGGGCGGCGTTGTCGATGCGTTGGCGGTTGAGGTAGGTGCCGTTGAGCGAGCCGACGTCGTGCACCCAGAAGCCGCCCTCCTGGTAGCGCACCTCGGCGTGGCGGCGCGAGACGGTGATGTCGTCGAGGAACACGTCGCTCTCGGGGTGCCGGCCAATGGCGACCACCCCGGTTCCTTGCGGGCTCAGGACGAAGCGCGACCCGGAGTTGGGCCCCCTGGTCACCACCAGGACGGCGCCCCCGGCCGGCACCCCGTGCAGGAGGTCGCTCGGCTCTAGCTGGAAGGGTTCGGAACTGCCGTCACCGGGGAGCAGGACGACGGCCGGTATGGCGGTGGTGCTCGGTTCCCCCGCCGGGCCCGCCCGCTCCAAGGCCGTCCCGCACGACGAACAGAAGTTTGCTCCCTGAGGGTTGCGGTGACCACAGCGGTAGCAGTACAACGCCTCAGGCCTCGAGCAGTTTCCGGTATTCTTCCGGCCCTATCAGGCTTTTGAAGCCCTCAAGGGAGGCGACCTCGATCACGCAGATCCAGCCTTCTCCGTAGGGATCCTCATTTACTCGCTGCGGCTGGTCGACCAGCTCGCTGTTAATCTCTACCACCGTGCCGTCGAGCGGAGCGTAGACGTCTGACACGGACTTGGTGGATTCTAGCTCGCACAGAGGTTGACCAGCCACCACTGGCGCGCCGAGGTCGGGCAACTGGACGAACACGATGTCACCCAGGGCGTCCTGGGCGTAGTCGGTGATACCTACGCGCACGCGCCCTTCCTCTTGGCGCGCCCATTCGTGGTCGGCGCTGTAACGCAATTCGTCTGGAACGTTCACGGTGGAGACCATACCGGTCTTGGGCGGTCCGGGCGAGCCCGATGTGCCATCACGGCCCGAAAGTCGGCCAGGACGCAAAAGTTCGGGTCGCCGGGTCAGGCCCGCAGCACCATGCGGACCAGCCTGGCGTACTCCTGGGCCCGGGCCCGGGCCTTCGTCTCGGTGGGCCCCTCCGCCCAGACATTGGTCAGGGCCTCCTCCGGGTCGGGGACCACCAGGCACCACCCGTCCGGGTGGATGATCTTGACCCCGTCGACGAGCGTGGTGGGCATGTCAGCGCTCTGCTCCATGACCGAGCGCATCACCAGGCCCTTCTTCTCCCATGGGGTCACCACCGGTTCCAGAGCCGTGAAGACCGGCGGCAGTTCGGCCACCACGCCGGACAACCTCGTTCCCGTGGCGGCCAGGAGGGCAAAGGTGTGGGCGAGGGCGGCCACGGCGTCGTAAGCGGGCAGGAAGCGGGGGAAAATGTAACCCCCTTCCTGGCCGGCTGCGAAGTCGACGCCGGGCCCGGAGGCCACCTCCATGAGATGGGGCCCGGACAACTTGGTCCATATCAGCTCGGCCCCCGCTCGCCGGCATATCATCTCGGCCGCGGTGGGGGCTGAGACGGGTAGCGCCACCGTGAGCCCGGGCCGGTCCGGCGCCCCACCGGCCGCCCCCGGCCCAGTCCCGGGACCGCTCCCCAGTACCAGCGCCAACAGGACCAGCAAGCCCTCGCTGTCGGTGAGGATGCGGCCGTTGTCGTCGATCAGGGTTATGCGCTCGCCGTCGGGGCCGAGCACGGCCCCGAAATCGGCGCCGGCCGCCCGCACCAACGTCGACACCCCCCGGGCGTGCTCCACGCGGTCGAAGGTGACCGAGCGCCGGGCCGCGGCATATGGGTTCACGGACAGCACCTCGGCCCCGAGCTTGCCGAGGACGGCCGGCATCACGAACGACGCCGCCCCGAACGCATAATCGAGGACCACCTTGAACCGGGCCGCCCGGATGCTGTCCGTGTCCACCTGTCCCAGCAGGACCTGGGCGTAGAGATCCGGGATCCGGGCCGGGTAGGTCACGTCGCCGGTCTCGGAGGCCAGGCACCGGCGGAAGTCCTCCCGGTAGAAAATCCGCTCGATCTTGCGCTGGGCCAACTCGGCGATGTCGATCCCATTGGGGTCGAGGAAACGCACGACGACCGACTGAGGGTCCTCGTACGCCAGGCGGACCGTGACCCCTCCGGCACTGTGCTCGTTGCGCACCCCGAAGCGGGTCACGGGCACCGTCGCCACTTCGAGATCGGTGACGTCCACGCCGGCGGCGTTGAGGCCCACCGTCACGGCCTGCTTCAGGACGCGGGCGGCGCGGCTGGTGTCGCGCGAGACGGTGACGTTGGCGCCGCGGGGCATGCCCGTGGCGAACGCCATGGCCAGGCGCACGGCCAGTTCGGGAGTGACATCGACGTTGGCCAGCCCGGAGATCCCGTTGCGGCCGAAGAGCTGGTGCGCGCCGCGAGACTCCCAGACGATGGACGAGTTGACGATGGCCCCGTGCTCCACCGTCTTGAAGGGGAAGACCTTGACCCCGGCGTGCACGACGGCGTGCTCGCCGATGAAACATTCGTCGCCGAGGACGGCACCCTCTTCGATGCGGGCCCCCCGGCGCAGGTCACCGCTGCGCCCCACGGTGCAGCCCCTCAACCTCACGCCCGGCCCCAGGTAGG
>PMLI01000177.1 GCA_003158835.1 Acidimicrobiaceae bacterium | reverse complement strand
CGTCTTCCAACTCTTCGCCCTGGACTACCAGCTCGACCTGCCGAACAAATTCACCCTCGCCGATGCACTCCACGCCATGGCCGGACATGTCATCGCACGCGCCCGGCTCGACGGCACCTACGAAATCCGGTAACCGCGCACCAGCGGAGCCTGAACCGTTCCCGCCCGGGCGTTAACCAGATCGCCCTGTTATGCGCTGCCCGGACGGGCGGCCGGCCCAACCGGAGCTGCAGATCATGACGATCTGTGCCTACCGCCGGGTAGGCATGTCTGGCGCTGTTCCCTGGGCGGCCTGGTCAGCGGCGGGGCTGGGTGGCCCGCGCAGGATCCAGGCAAAGCCGACAGCAAGCGCACCACCGGCGAGCGGCCCAAGGACGTAAGCCCACCAATCTTCCCACTGGCCACCGATGAGGGCCGGGCCCAGGGAGCGGGCCGGGTTCATCGACGCCCCCGAGACCGGCGCCGCCCACAGGCCGGCAGCGATGATGTAGCCGCCCACAGCGAGGGCGGCGTTGGCGCCGATGTTGCGGGCACCCGAGGCGGTGCCGAGGACCACGCTCACCAGCCCGGCGCTGAGCACGACCTCGACCAGCGTCGTGGTCAGGGCGCTGGTCCCCGGGCCAGGGTCGGTGGCACCAAGGTGGCCGATGTCACCGAAGGCAGCTCGGAGGAAACCGGAAGCCAACAGACTGCCGGCAAGCTGGGCCGCCACGTACCCGGGTACCCGTTTCCAGGGGAGGTTCCGGCGCAGGGCGAACGAGATGGTGACGGCGGGGTTGAGGTGCGCCCCGCTGACCGTGCCCATGAAGTAGATGACCGCCATGACCATGAGCCCGGGGGCGACCACGCGGGCACCAAGGGGGACCTGTCCGTGGCTGTCGGCGTTGACCACCGCCGCGCCTGCGGCCACCAGGACCAGGAAGAAGGTGCCCAGAGCCTCCGAGAAGAGCCGGCGCCACTCGAAAGAGAGGTCGTAGAAGTCCCGTGTCCAGGGCGTTTGCAGCCCAACCGGCTCGCCGAGGTGGGCGGCCCTGGGTTGGTCCCGAGGTGACGACGGCTGCATGCGCTCCCCCGTTCAGATGGCTGGTCGAGCTTGGTTAGGTCGCGCCATGGCATGGGCCCTGGGCCCGACAGTAGTGGTCATGATAGAGAGGACTGGGCTAAGCCGAGGAGTAACATCCCAGCCTCAAGTAGCGCGTGAGGACAGGCGAGAGGAGCGCACGGGCCCGTGGCTAGTGAGCACTGGAAAGATAAGGCCGAAGCGCAGGATTTCCTCGCGGCCGAGTCGTACCTATCGTTGCTGGTGGGGCCGGAGGCGGCCTTCAAGCTGGCCAAGGCCTTGCGCAAGCAGCGGTCGCTGAAAAACCACGCCGCCAAAGACATCCTGCGGGCCGCCAACCTGCCGCTCCTCGGCCCGGAGGATTCCGAAGTCGCCGCCGACCTCAACAAGGTCAAGCTTGGCGACAGGCTGTCGCCTGTGCTGTTGGTCCAAGGCGAGCCGCTGTGGGTCGCCGACGGCTACCACCGGATCTGCGCCAGCTACCACCTGGATGAGAAAACCGAGGTGCCCTGCCGGATCGTCACCCGGTGATAAGCCGAGCGCCTCAACTAGCCGGACCTCGCTCAACGAAGCCAGTTTCATAGGCGTAGATGACCCCCCCTGGACGCGCCAGCGGTAGCGTCGGGCTCGCCGGCTCCTGAGCCCGGAGCAGCCCGCGGTGTGCACCCTGCCCCCCAGGCCGTGCCGGCCACCTGACAGCGCAAACAGCCGCAGAGCCTAAACCGCTGCAACCGTCAGCCGTACATCTCAGTCGTCGTACCAGCCTCGATATCGGGTAGTTCCGCCCTGGCGTTGGCTCCGGTCGCCCCCGGGAGCGTTGCCAGGTAGCGCACCTGGCGCACAAGCGCCGCCGCCAGCGGTTCGGAGGAAGCGGCAAGGAGGATGACCCCGGCCACTTCGGGCGCACGCTGGGCGATCAATGGAGCGTCCGTGCCGCCCTGGGAGTGGCCGAGCACGAAGATCAAATGGGGGTCTACGTCGGGCTCATGCTGCAAGAGGTGAATGGTCGCCAGCGCGTCGGGAACGTACTCGTCGGTCAGTGTGAAGGTTTGCCGGTTGATGCGACGCGGATAGTCGAGGGTGCGCTTGTCGTAGCGCACACTGGCAATGCCCCTTGCCGCCAGGCCGAGGGCGACGTCGAGGAAGGGGTGGTTCGGCCCAATGGCCTCGTTCTGGTTGCTCGGGCCCGAGCCGGACACAAGGACGACGCCTGGGAACGGGCCTTTCCCGCCCGGCAGCGTCAAGGTCCCCCTGAGCGGCGGGGAGCCAACGCCGACGGGGATCTGGCGCACACCCGACGTTTTGGTCGTGGCCGGGGCCGTGGTGACGGGGGAAGGCGGTGCCGGCAGAGTGTTCGGCGTTGCCCTGCAGACGGGCGCCTCGTTAGCGATAAGGACTGAGGAAGCGCCCTTTTGAGGCACGCCTTCGGTCCGGCGGTGGGCTAGGTGAAGCCACAGAAGAAGTCCCGGGTGGCGCTGGAGTCAGAAGTCGGGCCGGACGTTGGGGTCTTGGTTCGACTCGGTATACGCCTCCAACGGCCTCAAGCTCGTCGTCGGATAGGGAAAGGAAACAATCGACGGCTCGCGGCCAGAACTGGCTTCCGCGCCCTCTGTGGATTTCGCCCCGCGCGTCGGTGATCGAAAACGCCTTGTGGCGAGGGCGGTCCTTAGTCATTGCGTTGAAGGCGTCACAGAGGTGCAAGATCCGAGCTCCAAGGGGGATCTCATCGCCGCTGAGACGACGCGGATAGCCCTTGCCGTCCCAACGTTCGTGATGGGCATGGATGATCTGGCACGCGTCAGCGAGAAAGGGGACGTCCTCCAGGACCCTTCGGCCCGCCTCCGGGTGTTGCTTCATGAGCTCCAACTCGGCGTCGGTGTAGTCACCGAGGTTCATCAGCACGCTGGCGGGCATGGTCAGCTTCCCGATGTCGTGCAGGACAAAGCCATACGCGAACTGCGGATCACCGACGTGGTCCGGCGCGACAACGGCCGTTAGCATCATCGCATAGCGGCACACCCGCTGAAGCTCGCCGCCAGTGCGATCGTCGTTCGCAGGACCGGCGACCGCGTAGCCAGCCAGAGCCGCCGAGTAGGTCTCAGAGAGCCCAGCCAACGCCGCGAGCATCTCTCGTGAGCTTTCCGTCTCGGCGATGTTGGTGGCTCGAAAATCGACCGCGTCGAGGGTTAGATGTCTTCGGAGAGCAGCCATGGCAAGTGACAAGGCTTTGGAGGGCGCGTCGGTGGTGATCGCTATCTCCGCTGGCAAAAGGCCGCCTGGTGCAGCCGGCGGGTAGCCCAAGACGGCACTCCTCATGGCCTCTCCCTGGTATTCCTAGTTCCTGAGATCACGAGTTGCGCGCCCCTCTGTCCTACTCTTCGACAGCTTGCCACCCGGGCTTGAGCACTGAGAGTGCAGATAAGGGCCACTCTACGTGCTCGCCGACGGTGAGCTAAAGACGCTCGGCGTGCCGGTCTCCAAGACGAGCGTCGCCGCAGTCCTCCGCCGGCACGGGCTCCCCCGTCACCAAGACCTACCAGGGCCCACCTGGGTAGAGCTCCTCCGCGCCCAGGCGACCTGGTCCTGGCAACCGACTTCTTCCAGCTTCGACGCCGTCATAGCCTCGGCGCGAGCAGGAGCCTTATCAAGGCCACCGAGGTCAGGACCGGCAAGGATTGACCTCCTAATTTGGGGAGATCTAGTTCTTACCGGGCCGCCAGTCAGCAGTTCCTGCGCGTCACCAATGCATCGCTAATCGGTGCGTGGAGGCTTAGTTGCCGACGTCATGGCCGCCAGTACACTCATCACCTTGGCGTGATCGTCGGTGCTGAGACCGAGCGCATTGGTAAGTGATCGAGCGACTTCCTGATTTATAGTGCTACGAAGGTTGCGACCTTTGGTTGTCAACTTCAGGATGCGAACGCGTCGATCACTCTGGTCCGGTACCCGTTCGACGAGCCCGAGGCGCTCGGCACGGTCGACTAGCCCGGTCACATTGGACGGGTCACAGGAGAGCTCCTCGGCAAAGGCGCGCATCGATACCGGCACAGCGAGCATTCGCAGCAACTCCAGCTGCTGCGGGGTCAGGTCGTGGCGCGCGGCAACAGAGCACACCACGTGGTGCACCCGACTGGTTACTTCGAGGAGGCCGTCGACGACATCCTCCAACCCGGCATCGCCTTGACCATCAGACATGAGAGCAGTCTTCCAATAGAACTTGACAATCTCAAGTACCCTGTACGATACTTGAGGGAGTCAATGGTTGAGCAGATACACTAGTATACTGGAGCGCCATGCTGAAGCTGAAGATCATCATCGGGAGCACCAGGCCCACGCGGGCCGCCGACGTAGTGGCGCCCTGGGTCATCGACCAGGCCAATGCCCACGGAGCGTTCGAGGTCGAGGTCATGGACCTGCGTGACTGGCCTCTGCCGTTGTTCCAGGAGCACATGGGCACCATCGGCGACTTCAAGGACCCGACGTACTCCGAGCCGATAGTGCGCCAGTGGAACCATACCCTCAAGGAAGCTGACGCCGTGCTGATCATCACCGCCGAGTACTTGCACTCTATACCTGGGGCCTTGAAAAATGCCCTCGACAACGTGTTCGTGAGCTGGGCCTTGCGCAACAAGCCACTTGCGGCGGTTGGCTACAGCAGTGGGATCGCGGCGGGGGTACGTGCGGTGGAGCACTTGATGGCTGTGGCCATCGAGGCCGAGGCGGTACCCCTGAGGCAAACCGTCCTCATCCCGCACGTCCAGGAGGCCTTTGACGATGCCGGTGCCCCGCTCGACCTTGGGACGAGGACCGCCATGACCGTCATGCTCGATGACCTGGCCTGGTGGGGAGCGCTCCTCGCCCAAGGACGCGCCCAGGGTGAGCTGGCCCCGGGGGTACTCAGAATTCGAGCCGCTATGGCGGACCACCTAACCGCCGCCTGACTCGGACGTAACCCAGCCTGAGGGGCAAACTCAGGAAGTACTGGCTCCAGCCTCAGACCTGTGCCAGGTGGGCCTTCGCCCGGCTTGTTGCTGGCCGTGCTGTGCATTGCCCTGCGGGCCCCTGATCAGCCGGTATTGTCGCCGCTGTGTCGTTTGTGCTGGCCGGTGGCGCAGCGGAACGGTACGAGGTCCGGACACGTCGACGCCTAAGGCGGCGTCGGCAGGTGTTATGCGTGGGAACTCGAAACCTCGAACATGGAGAGCCGCATGTCAGGCAAGGTGGGAAGTCCGAACCGACCGCAGGATGGAAGACGACCGGCGCGGTCACGAGCGCGGTACCAAGCGCTGACCGTCGCCGGGCTCGCTCTGGCCGTGCTTGCACGCTCAGCGCCGAGCGATGCGGCAGCCGGCGCTCACCAGGTCGCCACCTCGCCTGGATCGCGGTCCTCGCACGGGACGGAGCTCGTGGCTGGCACCGAGCTCGAGGGCGGGTCGTGGCTGGCGTCGTCGAACGGCCACTACCGGCTCGCGATGCAGGCCGACGGCAACCTCGTCCTCTACTGGGAGGGGCACCCGCTGTGGGCTTCGGGCACCGCCAAGCACCCCGGAGCCGTCTTGGAGATGCAGGGCGACGGGAACCTCGTCGTCTACGAGGGCAACCGGCCGATCTGGAGCTCGGGAACCGATCGCGGGGGCAATGCCCTCTACTACCTGAGCCTCCAGGACAACGGCAACGTCGCCATCTACTCGCCCGCCCGAAAGCCGATCTGGGCGACGAACACCGCCATCGTAGGGCTCCAGCTCGGTAACTTGGGACCGGCGGTAACCGCGCTCCAGATGTACCTCTCGTCACTCGGCTACTGGGTGGGGATGCCCGACGGGATCTTCGGCGACTCGACCCAACAGGCCATCTGGGCGCTCCAGAAGGCCGCCGGCCTCAGCGCTGACGGCGTGGTCGGGCCGAAGACGCTTGCTGCGCTGGCGGCCGGCGTCGTGCCCAAGCCACGGTCGGCGTCCGGCTATGTCGTCGAGGTGGATCTCCAGGACGACCTCCTCATGGTCGTCAACGGCGGCAAGCTCCTCCACATCCTCAATACCTCGACGGGCGGCGGCTACACCTACGTCGACCAGGGCGTCACCTCCGTCGCGCTCACCCCGAGCGGCGTATTCCACGTTTACAACGCGATCAACGGGCTGGACGTCGACTCACTTGGAGCACTGTGGCGGCCGAGGTTCTTCGTTGGCGGCTTTGCCGTCCACGGCGACTCGTATGTGCCGCCCGTCCCGGTCTCACACGGCTGCGTTCGCGTGAGCGACGAGGCGATCAACTGGATCTGGGCGGCGAACATCATGCCCCTTGGTACCGAGGTCTGGGTCTACTGACGCCGGTCCGCGAAATGGGGACGACGTTATGGGCTCCGACCTTGACTTTGTCAAGGTCGGGTCGCGTTAGGGTTAGGACACGCGTGCCAGCCAAGGGGGATCCGGTCCGCACCGTGAAGGCGCGGTCCTACGACGATGTCGAGTAGGTGGCTGACACCGCCACTGACACGACCTGCTGAACCGAGCCGGTGTAGTAGTCGCCGCTGCCGATATTGACTGACCCTGGCGCATCCACGGAGAACTGGCCCACCGAGATCGAGTTCGACCTCCCCAAATGGCCATTGCGGCCCAACGCGGCTCGGGCGCGCACTCGGGAGTCTGCGGTCGCTTCGGCCGTGAGCACCGGTCGCAGCCGTTTCAAACCGCTGAAGGTGTACTGCGGGTCCTGAGCGATGAACGGCACGTTGCGGGCGAGAAGCTGGTTGCTGACGGACAGGGCCCGCTTCATTGCGGGCAGGCGACGGGACCGCACCGTGATCGCCTGGCTTTCGGTGAAACTGGTGACAACGCCGCTTTGTTGGGTATTGGGTTGCACTACCACCGAGCCGAAGGTGATCTCATCGTCATGGGCGCCAGCCTCGTCGAGCGCGGCCCGGATCCGGGCCGTCCACCCGTTTAGCTGCGCCAGCGCCGCCGACGTTGTCGGCTGCGTGCTCGCCACTGTGGCATCCCATTCAAAGGTATCGGCGGTGACTGCTTGTTCGGCAGAACCGGTGACAGTGATTTGATGGGTCTGTGGTGGCTGGTTCCGGCTCCGGAGGCCAGAGTCCACCGAGAGCGACCCGATAATGAACGCCACCGACAGGATGACCATTCCGATCAGTGGTTCATGTGGTCGGACCGACCGCTTCTTCGGGGTCACCGCCTCTTGTGCTGTGTTCTCCCGGCCGATGTTGCCTCCGTGAATCTCCATACCGGAGATACTCGCCGAGCGGCCCCCAGGTTTCACCCTCGACGATGGCGGCAAGGCCAGCCGGCCGGCAAAGCCCGGGGTCTCCTCGCTCGTGGCCACCGACCGGGCCCCGTGCACGCCGAGCAAGCAGGCCAGGGCGGCCAGCAGCGACCGCCAGGGCCAACATCGTCGGGATGGCCGGCAAGCAGGGCGGGTCGAAGGCGGCGGGCACCGCCTTGGGGCGTGAGCCCCGGCACGCGGCCAGCGTGGTCGGGCGGGTGCCAGCAGATCACCCTGAGGCCGAACCGCTCTCAAGCTTCACTCTTTTCAAGTCAACAGATGGTTGCGCCCGCCCGCCCACCCAGCCACCCACCGCCCGCGAGCGCCTTCCCGGGCGCCTCTATAGAGTGAGTGGTTGTCTCGGTAGCCATGTGGGGAGTGCCTTTCCCCGCCTTGTCCGAGTACCTATGCGATCGGAGGTATCGATATGAAATTCGGGATCGACATTGCGCAGCAACGTGTGGAATTCGACGAGGTCATTGACCGCGCTCGATTTTCCGAAGAAGTCGGTTTCTACGGAGCATGGGGGTTCGATCATTTCGTGCCCATGTACGGCGACGGACCGGGCAACTGCTTCGAGGGTATGACGACCCTCGCGGCCCTGGCAATGACAACTCAGCGGGTTCGCCTCGGGTTGTTGGTTACGGGGGCCACCTACCGACACCCCTCAGTGTTCGCCGCGCAGGCGGTTACCATCGACCACGCCAGTCGTGGTCGACTTGATGTCGCACTCGGCGCGGCGTGGTTCGAAAGTGAGCACCTCCAGCTTGGGATCGATTTTCCACCAACTGCCCGGCGTTTCGACCGGTTGGAAGACACACTCGAGATCGTTACGCGGCTGTTTACGGGGGAAGTAGTCTCCTATAAGGGCCATTCTCTTAGTCTCGACCAAGCTCGGATGAGGCCAACTCCACTCCAGCAACCTCGACCCCCGATTTGGGTCGGCGGTAGTGGCCGAAGGAGGACCATTCCTCTGGCGGCGAAGTTCGCCGACGTGTGGCACTCAGGTGCCTCCGAACAGTTCGCAGAATTGTCCGCTGAATTGGATAGGCTCGCTGAGAATTTCGGCCGTGATCCACGCTCGATCATGCGTGCATCCTCGCTCTCGTTATCGGGACCATGGGACCTCCTTAGGCGCAACATCGACAGGGCCCAAGAACGCGGCATCGGTTATCTAATCTGTGGGTGGCCAGGCGAGGGACGAAGCCAGGTGCAGGAATTTGCGGAACGAATATTCCCTGAGTTCCAGGGCTGAGGTTACTTGGAGTAGGAGCCATTGCTGGCTTTGAGGCCGGGACCACAGGCCTCGCCTAAAGCCTCCGGGCCGTTGCCGGTGCCGGCAGGCCGATCCCGGGGGCGGCAACGCGGTGCCGGTGCCGGCAACACGGTGCCGGCGCGCCTGACGGGACCTCTCGGCGGGGTGGCTCCGAAAGACGCGGGCCTCCCCGGCACGGAGGCGCCCCCGATCTGACCGCGAAAGGTCCTTGACTACGCGCCCGGCGCCGTGCAAACTCGCGCTACCGGTACCGGCCGGTGGAGACAAGGAGCCGCGCGGATGAGCCCCGTAATCTCTGGCGAAGATCCTGTAGGCCCGGCAGGAGAGCACGAGCCGGCTGGCGAGAGCCTGGCCGGTGCCGCCCTACCCGTCCTGGCGGCCCCCCCCAACGGCATCCCTCGTCGGCAGGTGCTCGGCTGGATGGCCGCCGGCGTCGCCATCCCGTGGGCTCGGGCCTGGAAGCTCTTCGGCGGGACGACCAGCGGCCGGCAGGCGCTGTCACAGGCACTCCCCGACCCCGCCATCGGGGCACTCCCCGACACCGCCATCAAGAGGGGCGTGCCCACGCCTACGTACACGGCGTCGGTGACCAGGCGCGAGGACATGTGCAACCTCTCGTTCGAGTTCTACAACCTGGGCCTGGCCAACGGCGAGCTGGTCCCGTCCGACCCGAGCGCCACCTCCTATGTCGTCGTCGTCTTTCCTCCCCAGCACGTCGGCGAGGAGGCGGTCGACTTCACGGCGACACCGCCCTGGCCCGCTCCACCGCTCGAGGCGGCCCTGGCCGGGCCCACTCGCCTCGTCTTCCAGCTCCCCGTCGGAAGCTCCCTGCCCTTCACGGCCCAGAGCCTCCTGTCGTTGTCTTCGCTCACACCCGTCCTCGCTCCGACGGCCGTCAGCCCGACAAACTCCCCGGCCGCCCCGACCAACCTCGAAACCTACATCGAGGCGCCCTGGGACCTGTTCCTGTCGCCGCTCGCCGCCGGCACCTGGCACAACCCGACCGCCCCGGTGACAGCCAACGGCAACACGGAGATCTGGCAGACGCGCCTCGGCCAGGGGGCACTGGAGCCTCCGACGGTCAAGCCGGCCGTGAAAGCGATATGGACGCCGGGTTACCCGGGCAACCCTCTCCCCAGCCCGTTCTTGCTGTCGCTCACCGGCACCCAGCGAGCTCAGATAGTCACCCGGACCTGCGGGTTCAACTTCGCCGGCGTCCCCCCCGTCCCCGCCCAGCCAGCCGCGGCCAACCTGATGCTGTTGACGGCTCTGGGGGCCTCGCTCAACGTTCAAGGCAACTGGGCGCCTGCGGCCGCCGACAACCTCGTCGAGTGGGTCCACCGCACTTCGATCGGTCGGGACAGCTACGTGAGGGTCGTCGAGTTCGGGTTCCTGTTCCCCTTCGGCCACCAGGCAGTGAGGGTCACGATCACCGACCGGGAGTTCCAGGCCGACCCTAACGCAGAAGTGATCGCCTACCTGGTGCAGAAGAGCTTCATCGTGGTCGTCCAACCCCGGCTCGGCTACGACGGCAACGCCGGGGAGCCGAACGCCGGGCGCCAGAACCCTCTGCGCGTGGTGGAGGTAAAGACGATTACTTCTCCGCCCTTCGTCAGCGACAAGACGATCGACCCTGACATCGTCATCGGCAGCTTCTCCACCGACGACGTGCTCTGGGTGAGGGCCGGCGGCTCCGACATCTCCTTCGCCCACGTGGCAACCGACCTCGAGGGGCGGCGGGTCGACTTTTCGACCGGCGTCATCTGGGCCAGCTCGACGATCGTCGAGAGCGCAGCCAACGTCGCCGACATCATCACGGCCTACGAGGGTGCGGTTCAGCCGCGCCGGATGCCGAGTTTCGGCGGCGGCCTCCTCGCCTTCGCGGAGGTGGAGAGCACCAACCCGGGGGTGACGGCCCAGCATGTGGACAGCTACGAGCTGGACGCGATCAAGACCCTAAAGCCCGGTGGGCTCCAACCGGGGTTTTTCCCGGTGATGAAGAGCGCCGATATCCGGCTCCCGGCGGCCGAACAGGTGGCCGGGCCCGGATCGCCGGTCAACCCGCCGAACGTCTCCTACTACCCGCATTTCGTGACCAACGGTTTCACGCCCGGTGCCCCCGAGATCTACCTGATGGTCAATGGCAGCTCGACCGACATCGCCGTGCCTCCCAAGCTCTCGGGGGGGTCGGCGACCCCCAGCCTGACCGTCCAGGGGATCGCCCGAGACCTCGGGCCGGTGGGTGGTTCTGGTCCGAGCGACCTCGACAACCTCCTCGGCGGCAATTTCGACCCGAGCTCGTTCTTCTCCTCCGCCTCCAAACTCCTCGGAGCCATCAGCCTGGCCGACATCATCGAAAAGGTCACGGGCGACACGTCCAAGACAAAGGACCAATCGCCCAAACTCAACGCCAAACCTATTTATCCCAATAACAATTCCAGCCTCGCCCCCACCGCCATCGAGGTGACGCTCGACTGGAGCCCGTCGGTCACCGAGGACTCCCTGGGGTTCTTCGTCCCGGACTCGAACGGCTCGCTCACCGTGCACGTCGACATCACGACGCCGTTCGCCAACCCAGCCAACGTCACCTACAACATCAACGGGGCCCTATCCAATTTCGCCCTCCAATTGTTCGGCAATGCCGCTCCTTACATCCAGGTGCACTTCACCTCCCTGGCTTTCAAGTTCTCCACCGGGGCCAAGATCGACATCACACCGAAGATCGACAAGGTCACCTTCGAGGGCCCGCTCACCTTCATCCAGGACATCGAACAGTTATTGGCTTCGCTCGGCGGCCCCTCGATAGACATCGAGCCGAGCGGGATCACCGCCTCCTACTCGCTGCCGCTCCCCGATGTCGGCGTCGGCGTCCTCGACCTCCAAAACCTGAAGCTGGGGGCGGGACTTACCATACCCTTCGACGGGACGCCAGTGCGGGTGCGCTTTGACCTCTGTACCCGCGACGACCCGTTCATCCTCACGATCTCACTGTTCGGTGGAGGGGGTTTCTTCGGCCTCGCTATCGGCGCTGACGGCATCGAGCTCATTGAGGTCTCGCTCGAGTTCGGCGCCGCCCTGTCGATCGACCTCGGCGTGGCCAGCGGCGGCGTCTCCATCATGGCCGGGATCTACTTCTCGCTGCAGACCGCCCCGACCAAACAGGTGCAGCTCACCGGGTTCCTCAAGGCCGACGGCAACCTCGAGGTGCTGGGCATCATCAGCATTTCCATGGAGTTCTACCTCGGGTTCACCTACCTCGACCCGGGCAAGGCCTACGGCGAGGCCACCGTCACGTTGACGATCAGCATCCTGTTCTTCTCGGCGACGGTGAGCGCCACAATGCGGAAGACTCTGGGCGGCTCGGGCGACCCGACCTTTGGCCAAGCCCTCACCCAAGCCGAGTGGGACCAGTACTGCTCGGCGTTCGCCGCCTGATCGGAGAAGGGCAACGATGTCCTCACAACTTGTCTTATGGACGGCGGTCCCCAACGGCACTGCACCCAACGGCAACCTCCGCGTGTCGGTGCACGTGGCCCCCCGCCTCACACCTTCGTCGAGCCCGGGCACCCTCGGGCACTTCCCCGACTGGCTCCACTGGCCGGCAGTCCACGTCCGCTGGCACCTGAAGATAAATGGGGTCGCCCATCCGGCGACCCAGGTCTCATCGCCGGACCTTGCTCTGTACGAGACGCTGTTCCCGTCCACGGTCCCCGTGTCTGCTTACAAGTACCAAAGCCTCACAGGCCAGAGGGTCCACTCGTACCCGGTCGCGCACGTACGCCGCTTCTTCCAAACGACATACGCCTCGCTCGCTGTTTCACACCCCGAGACCTGGCCGGCCGCCTCCTACCTGCTCGACGGGACGCCGTTCGCGGATCTTCCTCCCAACGACGACCGCGAGCTCAGCCTCATCGACGAGGTGCTGCAAATGTTCCCCCGGCGGGGCGGGCCCGTCCCAACGGCGAAGTCGCCCCGACCGGCCACAGACCTGCTTCAGGCGAAGCTCTTCCTGCAGGCAAAGGTCGTTCCCCCCAAAGGCTCGAGTTACCCCCTCCCCCGGCCGGAGCGGCCGGAGATCGACTTCCAGAAGGCCGTGGGCCTGATCGGCCGGCACCCGGCCCTCCAGCGGTTGTTCGGCTTCGTGTACGACCTTGAGTTGGCGCGCCCCACGGGGCCATTTCCGCCGGTCATAAACATCCAGGCTGTCCCCTCGTGGGCGCATCATATAAAGACGACCAACGTGACGCCGTTGATGAGTACGACGTGGGCTTCGTGGCTTCCCGCGCCCCGCACCACGGCCCCGGAGCTGAACGGCGGTTTCCTCCGGCTCAGCGACCCGGAGTACCTGACCATAGAGATGGACCTCGACGGCGCCTCCTTGAAGGCCCTCGATTTCGTGAAGAACGTCTTCAACGCCACCGGCCCGATGCGCTCGACGGGCACACCCACGAGCTACGCCACACCGTCGCTGCGGTCTGCGGGCCTGTCGCTGGCCCGGACAGCCAACGCCCAAACCCTGTACGGCGCCCTCCAGACTGGTGACGCCAACAATGCCGAGGCCGAGAAGAGCCCGCCCGGCATCATAAACCTCGCCGCCGAGGACGTAACTCAGGGGTACCGCATCGACGTCTGGGACAGCGTCAGGAAGAGGTGGTCCCAGCTGTGCGCCCGAACGGGTGCGAAGCCCGGCCCGGGGGGCTACGTGATCGGCAAACCCCGTCACATCGTCCCCGTCCCCCTGGGAGACGAGGGATGGATCGAGCTCGGGATGACGTCGTCGGGCGCGCCCGCCCAAACCGACCAGTTCCTCCCCGAGACGTTGATGAGGTGGGCGGGCTGGAGCCTGGTGGCGCCCCGGATCGGCTCCTACCTCTCGTACCAGCCGAGTGACGGCCTCACCGCTGGCGACCACAACGCTGCCGACGGCACGTTCCAGATCCAGGTGACCTATATGGCCACGCCGTCGACGCTGCCGGTCCTACGTTTCGGCCGGGCGTACCGCTTCAGGGCGCGCAGCGTCGATATCGCCGGTAACAGCGTGGCCTTCTCGCCGTCGGCCACCGCGGCTTCGTTCAAGTGGGCGACGTCACCGGCTAGTTACGGGCGCCTCGAACCGGTGCCGACGCCCTTCGTCGTGCCGGCCGCGCCGCGCACGCCCGGTGAGCACCTCGAGCGCATCGTCATCCGGTCGAATTACGACATCCCCGACACCAGCCCCAAGATCGTACATTCGTCGCGCCATATCGTTCCGCCCGTGACGTCCGTGGAGATGGCCGAGCAGCACGGGGCACTCGATACCAGTGCCGGTGTCCCCGACCCGGCCCTATACCCAAAGCTCGCCGCCCTTGACGGGCTCACCTACAGCACCCCTTCGGTGGTTGCCTCGCTCGGCGGGAAGTCGGACACCCAGCCCATGAACAACGGGTCTCAGTGGGTCTATTACCCGGTCGCCCACCTCGACGTGCCCTACATGCCCGACCCGATCGCCCGCGGCGCCACCTTGCAGTTCCTGCCTGGCGTCCCGGCGGTTTCCCCACCTACCAAAGTGCCGTTCAAGGCGGGGAAGTGGCCGCAGGTCGAGAGTTTCAGGATCGACGTCGGGCCCGGCTCCGGGCCGCCGACCCTGCCGAGCGCCGCCAACTCGTTCACCCTGTCGGTGCGACTACCTAAAGCGACTTTTCAAACAGTCCGGCTCAGCGCCTACTTCCGGGCCACCGACCTCCCCCACATGCTCCTATGGCGGTGGCGCATCGAGGCCGGCAAGGGCTCGTTGGGTCTGGCGCGCCTGATCGCCAGCGGGCGGCACTGGATGTTCACCCCCTACCGGGAGGTCGTGCTGGTCCACGCCGTGCGCCAGCCACTCCTGGCACCGTCGTTCAAGGCGCTTTTCCAGGCCCGCACTTACGGGGACACTTTCACGCTCCTCGCCGGGAGCATCGCCCACGACCCACCGAGCACGTCCCGCCTCGACGTGGTCGCGCAATGGACGGACCCTTTCGACGACGGTGACAGCGCCACGGGCTCGGTGCCCCTTGTCGGCAACTCGAGGGTCGGCGAGCTGTCTGTCTCCCGGACCGACCCGAAGAACGAGCTGTTCCGGGACCTCCGGCACGACTTCGGAGACACCAAGCACCACAACGTCTACTACGAAGCCCGAGCGACGACCGCCTTTCTCGAGTACTTCACCGAGACGGTGGACGCCACCTTGCACGGGACGGCGGCCACCTCGGTCGCCTCTGCCTTCGCTCCCGGCACTGTCCGGGTCTCCGGTACGGGCCCGCTCGCCCACGAGGTGTACACGCCGAACATCGACTACCACGAAGACGACGCCACCGGCAGGCTCACCCGGCTGGCAGCCGGCGGCATCGCCGCGGGGGCGACGGTCCAGGTGCAGTACGTCAAACCTCCGATCATCCGCTCGAGCCTCGAGGCCGTGGCCCACCCTCCCACGCCGGAAGGCAACCTGGTCTCGGTCCCGAGCACGACCCGGCCGCCGGTGCCCGACGTACGCTACATCCTCCCCGCCTTCGCCTGGACTTCCTCGACCACGCCCACGCCCACGAGCGTCCGCCGAGGGCATATCCTCCGGGTCTACCTCGGTCGCCCGTGGTGGCAGACCGGACCGGGCGAGCTCCTCGGTGTCGTCGTCGCCGACCCGCCGCCGGGTACCGTCCTGCCATCCCAGCTCCAGCCTTTCGTCACCGGGTACGGCCGAGACCCATTGTTCGTGTCGGGGAACGTCAAAACGGCGCCCGCGCTCGGTGACTTCCCCTTGGCCGTCGCCACCGCCAAGCGCCTCATCCTGGCCGAACAGGCAGGGACGATCGGTTTGGTGGACGTCTCGGGACACCATGTCCAATGGGACCCGGACCGCAAGCTCTGGTTCTCGGACATCGAGATCAACGTGGGCAGCAGCTACTGGCCGTTCGTGAAACTGGCCCTCGTCCGGTACCAGCCGGCGTCGTTGCCGGGGGTGGAGGTGTCGCGGGTGGTACAGGCAGATTTCATCCAGCTCGGGGCCGACCGGATGGCGACGCTCACTTTCCCTACCGCGACCACCGTTCAGGTCACCGTCGTCGGTGAGAGCTACCTCGAGTCCTTCAGCACCTTCGCCCCGTCCATCCCCGATGTGCGGGCATGGGTCGAGACCGAGTTGACCGGTGTCTCCGACCCGGACCTGCGATGGGCGGTCACGCCCGTCGCCGACCCCGGGACTCGGCTCGTCGGAAAACCGGGACCGGCCTCCACCACAACATGGACGGGCACGGTGACGCTACCTGCGACCCGCGGCTCGCAACCCTTCCGCATCCTGATCGGGGAGCGAGAGGTCTACGTCCAGTTCCAGAGCGGGGGCCCCACCCTGCGCACGACTTACCTCGACACGATCGAAATCTGATACTCGCCTTCGGATCTGGCCTTGGTACCTGGCCTTGGTGATCACAGTCCGGGGTCGCTCCGGGCGGCCGGTGCGAGCATGATCTCGCCAGACCCACGGGGCACCAGCCTGACCGGTACCACGTGGGTCCGAGGAGGCGTAGTGTCGCCGGCCCGGCGAGCGAAAAGGAGCTGTGCCGCCAATCGCCCGAGGCCGGCGGCGTCCTGGGCGATCACTGTGACCCCGGGTTTCAGGACATCGGCAAGGACGAAGTCATCAAAGCCGACAAGCGCAACTTTGTTCTCGACGCCTAGCCGGTGGAGGGCGGTGGTCACGCCGATGGTGACCAGGTTCTGGCTGGCGAAAAGTGCTGTCGGGGGGTCGGGTGAGGCCATCATCTCCGTCGTCGCCCGGGCCGCGTCGTCGAGTGTCCGCAGGCCGTGGGCGATGACCCGAGGGTCGATGGCGATGCCCGCCCCCACTAGGGCGCGCTCATAGCCTTCGAACCGTTGCCCCGATGTGGCCACAATGGGCCGGTCACCGAGGTACCCGATCCGCTCGTGCCCTCGGGCCAGCAGGTGTTCGACGGCGGCGATGGCGCCGCCGCGATTGTCCGACAGGACCGCGTCTGAGTTGAACAACCGCGGTTCGCGGTCGAGGAAGACGGCACAGACGCCGTGGCGGCTCTCGGCTAGCAGGTAGCTCTGGTCCTGGCCGGCCGGCACGATTATCAGGCCGTCAACCTGGCGGTCGATGAGGGTGCGGGCCATCTCCCTTTCGCGGTCCGGGTCCTCGTCGAGGCTGCCGATGAGGACTTGGACCCCACGGGCCCGGGCTTCGTCCTCCACCGCCCGCAACAGGGCGGCCGAGAACGGGTTGGACACGTCATCCAGCAGCAGCCCGATGGTGGCGGTCCGACCCGCGCCCCGGCGCAGGCTGCTGGCCGTGAGGTTGGGACGGTAGCCGAGCATGTCGGCGGCCCCGCGCACGCGCTCAACCAACTCGGGGTCAACGGTGGGCACCTCGTTCATGACGCGGGACACCGTCTTGATGGCCACGCCGGCCAGCGCCGCGACTTCGCGCATGGTCGGTCGCCTCCGTTGCCGCGCACTTCTTGGTGAAGCTTCAGACATCGATGTCTCTCCTCCCTCCTCCAGCGTCGTGACGACTTGTCTGAGACGGTCTCCCGCTTGGAGCCGCCCAGCCAGAATAGGGCTGTGACCTGCACTCTCGCATTTTGGTAGGTTTCTCTGCGACCAAGCGTAGCCGACGTTGACATCCGCTGGACCTGAAGCTACACTGCGGACAACGTTAGTCGCAGCCCTCAGCGGGGCTGCCAATCAAGGAGACGCGTATGAAGGAAGTACACACCAGCGGGGCGAGGGGCCCCCGCCGTAAACTGGCCATTTTGACCACCGGCCTGGCTCTCGCCAGCCTTTTCGGTGCCGTGGGCACGGCGGCACCGGCGGGGGCGTCCAGCCTCAGGCCGGCCGTCGCCAAGAAGCTCGTCATCGCCTACAACATGGGCGCCGAAGCCGACCCGTTCTTCATAGCCATGAACATCGGTGCCCAAGCCGAAGCCAACAAGCTCGGCGTAACCCTGATCTGGCAAGGCGACCCCTCGTTCTACTCGCCGTCGACCCAGATCCCTATTGTCGATGAACTGCTCGCCGAGCACCCGAGCGGCCTGATCATCTCACCGACCGACCCCAACGCTCTTCAGCCGGTGGTCAACCAGGCGATCGCCGAGGGCATCCCGGTTTCCAACGTGGACACCCACGTCACCGACCTCTCGAAGGTGCTCACTTTCATCACCGGTAACAACACCCAGGGGGGCGCCGTCGCCGCCGACGCCATGGCCAAGGCCATGCACTACACGGCTGGGAAGACCTACCAGGTCGTTGTTGGCGCAAGTTCGGCTACCTCGACCACCAACACCTCTCGCCTGGCCGGCTTCAAGGCCGAAATTGCCAAGAAGTACGCCGGGATAAAGATTATGGCCGAGGCCTACTCGGAGTCCCAGCCCGCCGTAGCCAACACCAATGTCAATAACTGGCTAACGAAGTACCCCAACTTGAAGGGGATTTTCGCTATCGACGGTACTAACGCGGCCGGGGCCGCCGCCGCTATCCAGGCCCGCGGGCTGGTCGGCAAGGTCGCCTTAGTCGGGTACGACGCCTATGCCAACAACGTAGCCCTGCTGCAAAAGGGCATCTTTGCCGCCCTTATCGCTCAGCAGCCGGCGCTCGAGGGCCAGCTCGAGCTCAAATACATGGCGCAGTACCTGCGTACCCACAGCACCAAAGGCATCCCTCACCTGCTGACGTTGCCGAACATAGTGCTCACCCCGAGCACTCCGGCTGCGATAGTGACGAAGTACACTTACCCAACCGCCTAGGGGAGCTTGCCGGGCCGGCGAGCGCCGCGGGCGCGCTCGCCGGCCCTTCCGGTTGGCCAAAACACCAACGCCGAACAGGTCGCGAGGACAGAGAAGGGAGACGAATAGTGTGGTCACCGGCACCGCAGACGTAGGCGAGGTACCTTTCGCTCAGAAGCTCGGGACCTGGGCGCGCTCGGTTGTCAGCAATCAGCAGTTCATGCTCCTCGTGGCGCTCGCCGCTCTGGTCACGTACTTCACGGCTCGTGCCCCGGTTTTTCTCTCGAGCGGGGAGATCGCCAATATCCTGGCCGACTTCTGCTCGATCATCCTGCTGGCCGTGGGGGAGACCTTTGTGATCGCCTCGGGCGGCATCGACCTGTCCGTCGGCTCAGCCGCCAGCCTCGCCGGGGTGATCGGGGCGCTCGCCATGCGGGGCCTGGTGAACTCGCACCAAAACGAGGCTCTGGTACTTTTCGTCGGCACCGTGGTTTGTGCCGGCCTCGGCCTATGTATCGGCCTGGTCAATGCCGCCCTCATCAACTGGGCTCGCCTGGTACCCTTCGTCGCCACCCTCGCCATGCTCGGCGGAGCCGGGGGGCTGTCGATCGTCCTCACCAACGGCCAACCCATCGGGTTGGACCCTCGAGCCATCTCGTACACCGTCGCGAAACTGGGACCGTTCTCCTACCCGGCGTTCATGGTGATCGCCCTCGTCGTGGTGGCGTGGCTTTTACTGCACTTCACCAGGTACGGCCGTTACACCTTCGCAATCGGGTCCGACGCCTTTGCGGCCCGGGCCGCCGGCATAAACGTGCGCCGGCATGTTACGTCGGTTTACGCCCTCTCAGGGCTGCTGGCCGGCCTGACGGGGATGTTCATTTATATGCGCCTCGGCTCGGGAGCACCCACCGCCGGCCAGGGCGACGAGCTCCAGGCCATCGCCGCAGTCGTCATCGGCGGAGCCAGTCTCATGGGCGGGGTGGGCCGGCTGTCAGGCACCGTGCTCGGGGCCCTGATCATAAATGTCGTTACGAGCGGGCTGATCATCACCAATGTCCAGGCGAACTGGGACCAGGTCGCAGTCGCTCTCCTGATAGCTGTGGCGGCGACGATGCAGGCCTTGCGGCCGGCGCGGAGGAGGTAAGCATGACCAGCGACACCGTCCTGTACGAGGCTGTGCACGTCAGCAAGTCCTACGGAAGTGTCGAGGCTCTCATCGACGTCGACCTTCAGCTCCGTGCCGGCGAAGTGGTCGGGCTGGTCGGGGACAACGGCGCCGGCAAGTCGACCCTCATCAAGGTCCTCTCCGGTGTTCACCCCCCTGACTCCGGCAAGCTGGTCCTCGAGGGTGTCGAGCGGCACTGGAAGTCGCCCCATGACGCTTTGGCGGCGGAAATAGAAACGCTCTACCAGGACTCTGGGCTGGCGCCCGACCTGACCATCGGCGCCAACGTCTTCCTCGGGCGCGAGATACTCCAGCCTGGCATCCTCGGGAGACTGCGCTTCATGGCTCAAAAGCAAATGGAGGTGCGGGCTCTCCACGAACTGGCCCAGGTGGGCGTCGAGGTGAAAGGGACACGACGGACGATAACTGCCCTGTCCGGCGGCCAGCGCCAGGCGGTGGCGATCGGGCGGGCCGTCGCCTGGGCGCGCAAGGTCGTGTTGCTCGACGAACCGACCAACCATCTCGGGGCGCGCCAGGCCATCGAGGTCCTCAACGTCATCCGAGCCGCCCGCGACCGTGGCCTCGGGGTCGTGCTCATCTCGCACACGCTGCCGCACGTGCTCCAGGTCACAGACCGGATCGTTGTGTTACGCCTCGGCAAAGTCGTCCGTAATGCACCCACGTCGGAGTTCGACGCGGAAAGCCTGCTCGGCACGATCACCGGCCTCATAGAGGCGTAGTAGCGCCCGCGGTGCCGCTCACCGTGAACGAGGGGGAGCGCCGCTACTTCCGACTGGGCATGTCGGAAGGCCTGGCACGTGGCAAGACCGCGTCGCCGGACGGTCTCAAGGGCTCCGCTGCCGTCGCCGGTCTGAACCAGCTGCGGGCCCACGGCTCACTGGTCCATCACCCCTGACAAAGGAGACAACAATGAACGCCCCCCACGCTCCCAAGGACGCCTCCCAGGGCCCTGAGCTAACCCCCATCACCAAAGTAGGTGCGACCGGGACGTCGGCACCGGTGACTATGCCGACATATGACCGCGCCGCGCTCACCGTCGGGATGGCCCATATCGGAGTGGGCAATTTTCATCGCGTGCACCAAGCCACCTACCTCGAGGAGCTGTTGCACCTACGCGACGACCAAACGCGCTGGGGGATACTCGGCATCGAGCTGCTCGAAGACCGACTGGCGACACACCGGGCGCATGCTTTTTCGGCGCAAGACAACCTGTACAGCTTCACTTCGTTCAGCCCCGACGGCGAGCAGAGGTCCCGGGTCAACGCATCCATGGCCCGGTACCTCTGGGCACCTCGTGACCTCGTCGCCGTTGTCCAGGCCTTGTCAGATCCGGCCCTCAAGATCGTCACCCTCACCGTCACCGAGGGCGGCTACAACCTGGACGAGCACACCGGAGAGTTCGATCTCAGCAACGCCGAGATCTCCGCCGACCTGGGGAGGGAACACCCCAGGACGACCTTCGGTATCCTCACCGCCGCCCTGAAGGCACGCCGTGATGCGGGAGTCCCCCCCTTTACGGTCGCCTCGTGCGATAACCTGCGTTCCAACGGCCACACTGCCCGCACCGCGACGGTTGGGTATGCCGCCGCCAACGACCCGGCCTTTGCCGAATGGATTTCGGGCAACGTCGCCTTCCCCAATTCCATGGTTGACCGGATCGCGCCCGGCGTCGACGCCGTGCTGACGGCCCGGCTCAACGCCATTACCGGCATCGCCGACGCCGTCCCCGTTGTGAGCGAAAGCTTCCGGCAATGGGTAGTGGAAGACATTTTCCCGACCGGCCGCCCGGCATGGGAGGACGTAGGCGTCGAG
>PMLI01000276.1 GCA_003158835.1 Acidimicrobiaceae bacterium | reverse complement strand
CCGAAGTTCATTGTCCCCAGGCACAACCGGCTGACGCGTAAACCGCTTCTTCCTAGATGAGTGAATTGCATGAACGGCAACCTAGCGGACACGTACCTACGGGCGCGGCCTTAGGTCTGTGGCCCCGCCGTAGTAGACCGGTAATGCGATGAGGTTCGTCTTCCGCCCCCCCGCCGACGTGGCTACCGGCCTGCTCAGCCTACCCTGGCACCTTCCTTTGGAAGAGTGGCAGGACGACCGGCTGCTCGAGATCCGCAATCGCGGGACGTCGCGCCACGTCGTGCGGTTTGTGGCCGAACGGGGGCGGTTGTACGCGTTGAAAGAGATGCACGAAGTGCTGGCGCGCCGGGAGTACAGGTTGCTACGGCGGCTCAACGACCTCGGCATCCCCTCCGTCCAGCCGCTCGGGATCGTGGTCGATCGCGACTTCCACGACGCTGTCCAGCTGGACGCCGTGCTGTGCACCTGTTACCTCGAGTACTCGACCACGTACCGGTCGCTCTACTCCGACCCCTACCGGCTGCGGCCCACGGACAGGCTTCTCGACGCCCTGGTCGAACTGCTGGTACGGCTGCACCTGGCCGGCTTCTTTTGGGGCGACTGTTCCCTCTCGAACACATTGTTCCGGCTGGACGCGGGCGCGTTGCAGGCCATCTTCGTGGACGCGGAGACGAGCGAGCTCCACCCCTCGCTCAGCCGCGGGCAGCGCGAGTACGACGTCGAGCTCGCCTATGAACGTGTCGGGGGCGAGCTGCTCGATCTCGCCGCCGCCGGTCTTCTTCCTCACGACGTGGAGCCGGTCGAGCTCGCTCAGGAGATCCCCAAGCGGTACCACCAGTTGTGGGACACTCTGTCCGAAGACGTGGTGATCCGTCCCGAGGAGCAGCGGTACCGGATCTCGGAGCGCCTACGGCGGCTCAACGACCTCGGCTTCGACGCCGACGAGGTCGAGCTGGTGAGCGCGCCGGACGGTTACCGGCTGCGCATCCGCACTCGTGTGGCCGAACCGGGCCATCACCGGCTCAGCTTGCGTACCCTGACCGGCCTCGATGCCCAGGAGAACCAAGCCCGGCGTCTGCTGAACGACATTGCCAGCTTCCGGGGCCATCTAGAGAAGGAGAGCGGCAAACGGGTGCCGACGATGGTGGCCGCCAGCCGTTGGCTGCACGACGTTTACGACAAGGTGATGGGCCTCATGCCGGCCGAGCTCTCCACTCGTCTGGCGCCGGCAGAGGTGTTCCACGAGGTGCTCGAGCACCGCTGGTTCCTCTCCGAGCAGGCGGGGCGTGACATCGGCACCACCGCCGCGGCCCGCTCCTACTTCGCGAACGTGCTCCCGTCTGCCCCTGCTCAGCTTGTGTCGTTGCCCCCGGGGGAGACGTTGCCCCGGTTCGGGGAAGACACGGGCAGCTGGCTGCTTGATGACCGGTTGCCGGTGACGGACCACCCCCCGGCGAGGGCGAAGCGCCAGAGCCGGCGGCGCGACCCCTAGGGCCGCGGCCGCGTGGCGCTGCGTGGCTTGGCCCATGCGGGCAGCCGGGCATACGAGCGATATAACCGACAATGTCGTCCGAGAAATCGCGCTCCCGCTCGGTGCGAGGAGGCGCGGACCGGCCGTCAGATGGCTCGGCCATGTCCTCGTTCGGATGCATCGGCTGTGGCCACGTCCCGCAGGTAGGCGCGGCGGCTCGCCAGGAGCAGGACGCCGGCCGCGAACAGCGGCACCAGCATGATGATGAACGTGTACTCCAATCCCGTCCCGGTGGCGGCCATGGCCCGCTGGCTGCCCGGGTTGACCCCCGACCCGAGGCCGGCCTGGGGGCCCCCGAGCAGGGAGGAGATGTAGCCGAAGATCAGGGGGGCGAACGCTTCGAGCAGGGCCTGAGCGAAGGTGCGGACCGCCTCGGCGCGGCCCCACAAGGCGGAAGGCACCACGTCCAACCGGGCGGCGTTGAGCGCCGGGTTGGGACTACTGAGCAAGCCTCCGGCCACCATGAACAATGGCCACGAAACCAGCAGCCTCCCATTGAGCAATCCGGGGAGGAATATGACGGCCGCCCCGATAAACGAGATCCCGGCGACGATGGGGCGGGCGTCAGGCGTGCCCCTATGGACCAGCCAGTCGGCCAGGCGCCCGCCGGCGAGCGTGCCGGTCACGGCGCCCACGCCGATCAGAAGGAACAGGAGGCTGGCGGCTCCCTGGCTGATCTGGAAGTGCCCCTCCGAGAAGAGCAGTGCGAAGGACCTGACGCCGGCCAGGAAGAAATACCCCAGCACCGACGCGCCGATGAGCACGAGGTTGCTCCGGATCCGCAGGACGTACCCCACGGCGCCCCACGTGGACAGGTTGGCGGGATCTCCCCGTCGCAAGAGGTCGGCATGGGGCTCGATGTCCGGGCGCTCCCGCGCTCCCCGCCGCACTTCTGAGTCTTCGACCACCGCCGCCACCGCCCGGACCGGGCCGGCTGTCCCGCCGTCTGCCCCGGGGACCGTGCCGTCCCCGGCCACCTCGTCGGCGGCCTTTATCCGCTCGTCTCCGGGCCTCAACCAGCTCTGGCCCCCGCGCCCCGGTTCGGGCAGCAGGCGGTGCAAGAAGATGGCGAGCACGACGCTGGGCGCGGCCAGCACGAAAAAGGGCGCCCGCCATCCCGCAGCGGCGCCGACGTCGGCCGAGAGGATGAGCCCGGCACCGGCGCCCAGCAGCTCGCCGGTCAGGACCATCCCGTATATGCGGGAGCGTTCGGTGGCCGGGAAGAAGTCTCCGGTGAGAGAGGCAACGGCGGGCCCGGCCGCCGCTATCACGGTCCCCAGGGCCAGGCGCGTCACCAAAAGGGCGGCGTAACCCGTGGCCAGCCCGCTGGCGGTCATGCACACCGACCACAAGGAAACGGTCACGACGAGGACGCGCACGCGGTTTGTCCGGTCGACCAACACCCCCATGGGCAGCGAGGACGCGGCGGCCACCAGGGAGCTGGCCGTGATGAGGAGCCCCACCTCTGTATTGCCTATGTGGAAGGCTCGTTCCAGCTGCGGGGCCAGAGCTCCGACAGTGCCCGTGTCGGCGCTCTGCAAGCTCAGCACCCCGCCCAGCAGGAGCACGACCCGCAGGCGCGCTTTACCGCCCACGCTGGCGTCCAATCGTCCCGTCAATCCGGACAACAAGGCATTCACCGCCTCGGCCCGTGACAACCCAGGTGCACGAGGCCAGTTTGGGCCCGGAACACCGGGAGGACCTAAACGAGGATTAGGGCCGGCGGCCCGTGCCAGCGTCTCCAAGGCTTCTCCGGCTCGAGGGCCGGCACTGAGCTCGAGCGCTAGGGTGCCTTCGGTGAGCACCTATATTGCTCCCGGCATCCTCGAGATAGATACTCTGCTCGGCGGCTGGGAAAGGGTCACGGCGGGCTATCTGATCGAAGGCCCCGCCCCCGTGCTCATCGAAACCGGCAGCCAGAGCTCGGTGCCGGCCTTGCTGGACGCCCTGGCCGGGCACGGTGTCGGCCCCGAAGATCTGGCCGGCGTGGCGGTCACGCACATCCATCTCGATCACGCCGGCGGCGTCGGGGACGTCGCCCGGGCCTTCCCTGACGCCACTGTTTACGTACATCCTCGGGGGGCACGCCACCTGGCGGACCCGAGCCGGCTGGTCGCTTCCGCAGCGACGGTTTACGGCGACGCACTCGGCTCGCTGTACGGCCGGATGGCGCCGACCGCGCCGGACCGGATAAGGGCGCTGGAGGACGGCGAGGAGATCGATGTCGGCCCGGGCCGGACCTTGACCACCGTCCACTCGCCCGGCCATGCCAAGCACCACCTGGCCCTGCACGACAGCGCCACCGGTGTCCTGTTCGTCGGGGACGCCGTCGGCGTACGGCTGCCCGATGCCGGCCTCCTGCGCCCGGCCACTCCGCCGGCCGACTTCGACCTGGTTCAGGCGCTCGACAGTTTGAGCCGCTTCTCGGCCCGGCGGCCGGCGGCACTGGCGCTGGCCCACTACGGGTTGTTGGGAGGCCCTTCGCAGATCCTCGAAGAGGCCGCCGCCAGCTTGCAGGAGTGGGCCGGCGTGGCCCGGGCGGCGTGGCGGGCGGGAACAGACGTCGAGGTCGCGCTGCGCCGACGTTTTGGCGCCGAGCTGGCCGCGCTCGCCCCCGATCAGCGCCGCCGGGTCGAAGCGCTGAACGGTATACACAGCAATGCCGAAGGCCTCAAGCTTTGGCTTTCGACGGCCGACGCCGCCGGCGCTACGCCAACCGGTCCCGGCGCCTAAGGGCACAGGACCGAGCCCGGCCCGGCCTGCCCCGGGGTTGGCGAGGACGGTTCAGCCCAGCCGGGCTTGGGCCGAACACCCGAAGCGGGCCGCAACGAGGCCTTTGATCCCGGCCGGGAAGTGCTCCCTGGCCGTCTTGTGTGCCGCCGCCAGCTTGAGCTGTGCCCCGGCGTCCCCGCCGAACGCGGCCGCGCACGCCTCTGGCTCGGCGTTGGCCAGGCCCAGGACCATTCCCGCGCACCCGAGCGCGCCCGCGTACGTGATCAGGGCAGAGGAACCCACGTACATGGGGCGGTCCCAGGAAGCGAGGGTCTGGAGCAGCCGGTCGGGGTCGCCGCTCGAGTCTTTCAGGCCTACGACCGGCAAACCGGCCAAT
>PMLI01000091.1 GCA_003158835.1 Acidimicrobiaceae bacterium | reverse complement strand
GCCGATGAGGCCGATGAACTCCCCAGCGTGGAGCGCGAACGTCACCTGGTCGAGGATGCGCCGGCCCGACAAGGTGACATCGACGGACTCGAGGCGGAGCACCTCTCCCGCTTCCATGCCGGCCTGGTCGGCCATAGTCACAACCTTTCCGTCGAGATCCGGCCGGCGACCGCCTTGTGGACGGCGTCGACCTCGGCCAGCATCCAGGTCTGGTAGTCGTAGCCGGGGACCGGCATCGTCTCGTAGACGCCCACCACCGGGATCCCTGCCTTCTGGGCCGCCGTGCGGAACGAGGTCGTCAGCGAGTCGACGACCTGGTCGTTGTAAACGAACACCTTCACCTTGTGGCTGGTAATCAGGTTGTCCTCGAGCGAGATGTCCTGGGGGGAGGGGTCGATGCCGTTCATGACGTCGGCCTGCAGGCCGAAGGGCGTCAAATTGTGGGCACCGATCGCCTGCAGCATGTAGTCCGCGACGGGCTCGGTCGTGGCGACGGCGAGGCCGGCGTACCGCTTCTTGAAGGCGGCGATGGCGTTCAGCCAGGGGGCCAAGGACCTGTCAAAAGCCTTCACATTGGCGGTGAAATATGCAGCATGGGCCCGGTCGAGAGCGCCCAGGTCCGAGGCGACGGCCGCGGCCACCGCAGGCATCGCCTCGGGGCTGTACCAAAGGTGCGGGTTGGGCGTGCCGTCGGGAAGGCGCAGGAGCGTCTGGACCGTGATCACCTTGCGGTCGGCGTTGGACGACGCCGATTCGATCTTGTCCATAAAGGCGTCGTAGCCCAGGCCGTTCTGCACGATGAGCTGAGCGGCGCTCACCACTTCCGCCACGTTCGGGCTGGGCTCGAAGGTGTGCGGGTCCGTGTTGGGTTTGTCTAGGACCGACGAGACTTTGACGTAACGGCCCCCGATTTGCTCGATGACGTTCGCGTACTCGTTTTCGGCGCCGACCGCGACGATTGTCCGGGCCAGGGAGCCGAACGCCCGGGTGGGCGGGAGGCGTGACGTGCCGGCAGCCAAGGCCGTGCTTCCGGCACCGGCCAGGGTGAGAGCAGCAAGTGCGCCCACGGCGACGAACAGCCTCGAGACCCGCCGACCGGTGCCCAGGGACAGGCGGGGCGTTCGCCACACCTCGACGGTCATGGCCTCAGTCTAGATTAGGACTGAGTCTCATCGCAAGCAGGAGGGGCCGGCCGCGAGGACAGCCGGCCCGCCATTTGCATAAACACATCAGCATGTGTTTATGTGTTAAGCAGTGTCTACCACGAAGGCGTACGAGGTCGCCGGCGAGCTGCTCAAGGTGCTGTCCGCCCCGGCCCGCCTGGCGATTGTCGTCGAACTGGGGGAACGGCCCCGCTGTGTCCACGAGCTCGTCGACCAGCTCGAGATGAGCCAACCCCTGGTCTCCCAGCACCTCCGGGTCCTGCGCGGCGCCCGGGTGGTGGCGGCGGAGCGCCGCGGCCGTGAGGCCGTTTACACCCTGGTCGACCAGCACGTGGGCCACATCGTCGCCGACGCCGTGCGCCACGCCGACGAGGAGCCATGACACACGCAGAGCAAGAGCGACCTAAGCGATGAAAAAGGAGACGTTGTGACAACCACCGAGCACCATGCCAGCCACGCCGGCGAGCATGCCCACGACCACGGGCACGGCTGCGGCCACGCCACCGTCGAGCACGAAGGCCATGTCGACTACATCCACGAGGGCCATGCGCACGCCCCGCATGAAGACCACTACGACGAGCATTCCCTCGGTCATGTGGCCCACCTTGACCATGAGCACGACCACGGCGCGGGTTGCGGCCACGACAGCGTGGCGCACGGGGACCACGCCGACTATGTGCACGACGGTCACCGCCATGCCGAGCACGACGGCCACTACGACGAGCACTGAGACAGCCGACCAGACCTTGGTACCTGCGCACGCTGACGGGATGCTCGACGAACTGCACGGCCTGGTCGAAGCGCGGCTACGCCGGACCGACCAGCGCTACACACCTGGCCGGCGGGCGATCATCGCCCTGCTCGGTACCGCTGGCAATCCCGTCAGTATCACCGAGATCGCCAGGAGCCTCCCCGACCTGCCCCGCAGCTCGGCCTACCGCAACCTGGTCGACCTCGAGTCGGCCGGGCTCGTGCGGCGGGTCGTCGCCCACGACGAGTTTGCCCGTTTCGAGCTGGCCGAGGACCTGACCGAGCACCACCATCACCTGCTCTGCGTGGCCTGCGGCAAGGTCACCGACATCACTCTGGGCGCAAGGCTCGAACGCAATATAAGCGAGGCGATCGTCGAGATCGCCGCCGCCGAGGGCTTTCGCCCCCTAANNGCTTTCGCCCCCACGGTCACCGCTTGGACATCCTCGGGGTCTGCCGCGACTGCGCCTAGCGGGGTGCTCAGTCGGGCCGGCTCGAGTCGCGCACCACCAGTCCCGGTGTGAAGCGCCTTTGGGACCTTCTCGGTCGAGCAGCACGACCGGCGTCCAGCGACGTCGCAGCGCCTCGACTTCGCTCGTGTCCTGGCTCATCTACCAGCGGCGCGTCACTCTAACGTCATGGGTGCATCCTCTCTGAGCAGTTACAAAGAAACGAAGCCCTAATCACACTTCTTGCTGCTCCTGCCAGGCGGCGTGGCGGGCCTGCAGAGCGGGGGACAGCCGGCATAGCCGGGCCCGATTGAGCGGAGGGACCCGCCGGCGCACGGACAACTCTTCGGCGCCGGACAACTGTGCCAAGCCGAACTGGATGGTCCGGTTGATGCTGCGGACGAAGGGCGAGTGCCGGCCGCTGCGGTCGCCCAGGCCGAGCGAACGGGCCGTCTCGGCCAGGTCGAGGTCGAAGCCTTCAGGACTGTACTCGAACCCGGCCGCTAGGCGGCGCAGGAGCCATACCGTCGACGGGCCGAGGATGCCCAGCCAGTAGTCCTCCACATAGCTGGACCTCGGGTCGTACCCCAACTGGTCGATGACCTCGTCCGGCCACGGTCGGACGTGAAGGACGTCGGGAGCGAAGCAGAGTTGTGCGTGCACGAGCGTCTCCCTGGGCGATGATCAGGTGTAGAGGGGAAGCCGTGCCCAGTGTATTTCATATAGCTTCAATGCACAAGAGTGCATTCCCTACGAGGGAGCGGTGGGCGGCTGTCGCGACCGCCCAGGTGCGGGGGCCCCTAGGTCAAGCTGGCGGCGTTGGCCTCGACGACCGACGTGGCTTCGATGGTGGAGACGTCGGCCTCCTCGTCCGCCGGTGCACGCAGGCCCGGGACGGGGTCGATGGCCTTGAAGATCGAGGCGGCGATGCCCGGCCCGTCCAGCCCAAGATGGCCCAAGATGCGCTCGGGCTTGGCGTGTGGGATGTAAGCCGTCGGGACACAGAGGTTGAGCACGGGTGGGCTCTGGCGCTTGGCGTTGAGGTCGGCGATGGCATCCGCGATGAAATTGCCGGCACCGCCGTTGCGGATCCCGTCCTCCACGGTCACTACCAGGGCGTGCCTCCCGGCGTCGGCGATCATCACTGGGTCGAGGGGGCGTACCACCCTCACGTCCCAGAGAGATGCCTCCACGCCTTCGTCCGCCAGCAGAGCGGCCGCCTCTTCGGCCGCCTCGAGCAGCTTGCCCACGGCGAGGATGCAGACCGATCCGTCGCCGGCCCGCACTTGGCGGGCCGACAAGCCGCTACCAACCTGGTCGGGAGGCACATGGCGGGCGGCGGTCTTGGGGAAGCGCAGTACGGAAGGTCCCGAAAGGTCTAGGGCGGAGCGGAGCATCGCCTTGAGCTCCTGGGCTGAAGAAGGGGCGAAGATGGTCATGCCCGGGATCTTGAGGCAGAGGGCCATATCGAGTATCCCGTGGTGGCTGGGGCCGTCGTCGCCGGTGATGCCGGCCCGGTCCAGGGCGAAGACCACCGGCAGCCCGTGCAGGCCGACGTCCAGGTTGGCTTGGTCGAAGGCCCGGCTGAGGAACGTCGAATACACGGCCACCACGGGTCGCAGGCCGCCCATGGCCATCCCGGCGGCCGAGGTCACCGCGGCTTGTTCGGCGATGCCGACGTCGAAGAAGCGGTCCGGCCAGCGAGCTTGGAAAGGCAGGAGGCCGGTCGGCCCCGGCATGGCGGCGGTGATGGCCACCACGTCGTCGCGCTCGTCGGCTATTTCCAGCATTGATTCACTGAAGGCCAGCGTGTAGCCCTTGAGCGCCCGCGAAGATTGTGTCGGGCCGACCGCGGGGTCAAATGAACCGGCGTCATGCAGGCACTTTTCCTCGTCCTCTTCGGCGAACTTGTACCCCCGGCCCTTTTGGGTGATGACGTGGACGACGATGGGGCCATCGAAAGCGGCCGCTTGGCGGAAAGCCTGTTCCATGCCGGCGACATCGTGACCGTCGAGAGGACCGACATAGCGCACGCCCAGAGTCTCGAAGAACGCGGGCGGCTCGATGACTTCTCTGATGGCGGAATAGAAGCCCTGGAGGCTTGAATAAGCCAGGCTCCCGACACGGGGAAAGTCGCGGACGGCGGACTCGATGCGGCGCCGGGCCGAGCTGACCCCGGGGTGAAGGCGCAACCGGGTGAGGCTCTCGGAAAGGCGGGAGACGGTCGGCGCATAGGAGCGGCCGTTGTCGTTTAGTATCACGATGACCCGCGACCCGCTGTGGCCCAGATTGTTGAGACCTTCGTAGGCCATCCCGCCCGTGAGGGCTCCGTCACCGACTATTGCGACGACGTGGCGTCCGGGGTTTCCCCTCCGTTTTACGGCGGCGGCGAGGCCGTGGGCGTAGCTGAGGGCCGTCGAGGCGTGGCTGTTTTCCACCCAATCGTGGACGGACTCCGCCCGTGACGGGTAGCCCGATAGGCCCTCGGCTTGGCGCAACGAACTGAACATGTCGCGCCGGCCTGTCACCAGCTTGTGGACGTACGCCTGGTGCCCGGTGTCCCAGATGAGGTAGTCGCGGGGCGAGTCGAAGACCCGGTGCAGGGCCAAGGTGAGCTCGACGACTCCGAGATTGCTGCCCAGGTGGCCCGTGTTGGCAGCCGACAC
This sequence comes from Acidimicrobiaceae bacterium, assembly GCA_003158835.1. Taxonomy (GTDB): domain Bacteria; phylum Actinomycetota; class Acidimicrobiia; order Acidimicrobiales; family Palsa-688; genus Fen-671. The sequence goes on along the minus strand of PMLI01000091.1, from coordinate 4,358 downwards.
GGCCTGGACGATGAAGTCCCGGATCTCCCCCGCCAAGGTGCCCAGCTGCTCGTAGTCAAGGCCCCGTAGGTCGCTGGGGCCGCTTATCTTCTCCAGAAGCACCCCCTCAAGCTACCTCTTGTCCTCGCCCTCCGAGATCAGCTCCTCGTAGGTGAGGCAACTGAGGGCTGTAGGACGATCTCGCTACTAGCTTGGGCGGGACAATGACAGCAACTGAAGGCGCTCCGTCCTTGATCGATGCAGCCGTCGTGGCGGGTGTGCTGCGCCAGGCCCTCGCCACCGGCGGCGAGTTCGCCGAGGTGTTCGCCGAGGACCGCCGAGGCTCGATGGTGGCCCTGGACGACGGCCGCATCGAGGACATCAGCTCGGGCCGTGAGCGCGGCGCCGGTATCCGGGTCGTGGTCGGCAACACGACCGGCTTCGCGCATACGGCAGACCTCTCCGAACGGGGCTTGTTCAAGGCGGCGGAAGCTGCGTCGGGCGCCGCCCGCAGTGGCGGTGGAGGCACCCGGGAGGTAGCGCTCTCCCGCTCGGAGCCCCGGAGCGTCTCCCCGGTCGAGGTCCTGCCGGCCGCCGTGGGCAAGGGCCGCAAGGTGGACCTTTTGCAAAAGGCCGACGCCGCGGCACGAGCCTCGGGCGGGGCCGTGCGCCAGGTCAAGGCCTTCTACCGCGACAGCCGTCGCCTGGTCCTGGTCGCCAATTCCGAGGGAGTCCTCACCTCCGACGACCAGGTGCGGGCCCAGTTCCGGGTCACGGTGGTGGCCAGCGGGGACACGGGCATGCAAACCGGGGGAGAAAGTGTGGGGGGGACGATGGGCTTCGAGCTGTTCGACCGCCACGATGTCGGGGACCTGGCCCGGTCGGCGGCGCGCCGTGCGCTGGTCAAGCTGCAGGCCAGGCCGGCGCCGTCCGGGACGATGCCGGTCGTCATCCGCTGTGGGAGCGGGGGAGTGCTCTTTCACGAGGCCTGTGGCCACGGGCTCGAGGCGGACCACATCGCCAAGGCCGTGTCTGTCTTCGCCGGCAAGGTCGGCGCCGAAGTGGCGGGCCCGTCCGTGACTCTGGTCGACGACGGGACCATGAGCAACGAATGGGGCGCGCTGGCCATAGACGACGAGGGTCATCCCACTTCGCGCAACGTGCTCATCGACAATGGTGTGCTCACGGATTACATGTGGGACTGGCGGCGCGCCCGCAAGCAGGGCCGGGCGGCGTCGGCCAACGGCCGGCGCCAGAGCTACCAGCACTTGCCCATGGTGCGAATGACGAACACGTTCCTCCGCAACGGGGATGAGAGCCCGGACGAGATCATCCGCCAGACCCCGCGTGGCGTCTACATAGCTCAGCTCGGGGGCGGCCAGGTCAACACGGCCACCGGGGATTTCGTCTTCGGCATGACCGAGGCGTACATGATCGAGGACGGCCACCTGACCGGTCCCATCCGCGACGCCAACCTGATCGGCAACGGCCCGCAGGTTTTGCGCGATATCGACGTGCTCGGCGACGACTTCGCCATGGGTTGGCCCGGCACGTGCGGCAAACAGGGCCAGGGCGTGCCTGTCGGCATGGGCCAGCCCACGTTGCGGGTGCGAGCGCTCACCATCGGCGGGACGGCCCGTTGAGCGAGCTACTGGACATGGCGTCCCGCGTGGCCGGTTGGGCCCGGGACGGCGAAGACGTCGAGGTCTACGTGTCGCGCGGGACCGACACCGAGGTCCGCGTGTACGAGGGCGAAGTGGAGTCCTTGTCCTCTGCCACCTCGGCCGGGGTGGGGGTGAGGGTGGTGTCGGGGGGCCGCCAGGGTTTCGCTTACGCCGGGTCCCTGGACATAGAGGTCCTGGCTGAGACTCTGGCCGAAGCCCGGGACAACGCCGCCTTCGCCGGCCCGGGGGCCTGGGTCGGGCTGCCCGAGCCGGACGGCCACCGGCCTGTGACCCTGGATCTCTGGCGCGATGAGTTGGCCGGGTACCCGACAGCCCGGAAGGTCGACGCCGCGCTGGATCTGGAGCGAGCGGTTCGGGCCGCCGACTCCCGGGTCAGGCAGGTCGAGTCGGCTAGTTGGGGCGACACCTGGGGTGAAGTGGCTCTGGTGAGCTCGCTCGGCGTGCGGGCCAGCAACCGTTCGACGGCGTGCTACTTAGCCGCGGTCGCGGTAGCCGGGGACGGGGACGGTGCCCAGCGCGCCTCCGGTTACAGCGCCGGCCGCGGCCCGTCCGAGCTTGACTCCTCCAAGGCTGCGGGCGACGCCGTGAGCCGGGCCGTCCGCCTTTTGGGGGCGACCAAGCCTCGCTCTGCCCACTTGCCGGTCGTTTTCGAACCCCGGGTCAGCGCCCAGCTGATCGGGCTGCTGGGTGGGGCCCTGAGCGGTGAGACGGTGTTGAAAGGGATTTCCCTTTTCGCCGACCGCCTGGGTGACCAGGTGGCAGCGGGCGGCGTGACCCTGGTGGACGACCCCACAGAGCCGGCCGCGTGGAGAGCAGCTTGCTTTGACGACGAGGGGATGGCGTGCCGCCGTAACATCCTGATCGAGGGCGGTGTGCTGCGCGGCTACCTCTACGACAGCACCTCGGCCCGCCGGGCCGGCACGTCTTCGACGGCGAGCGCGGTGCGGGCGGGGTACAAGAGCGGCCCCGTCGCCGGGGCCCGGGCGGTTCACTTGCTGCCAGGCGCATATGGCCCGGATGAAGTCCTGGCCCGGCTGGGAGACGGGCTGCTGGTGCAGTCCCTGAGCGGGCTCCACTCGGGTGTGAACCCCGTGAGCGGCGATTTCTCCGTGGGGGCAGAGGGCTTGCTCTTCCGGGGGGGCAAGCTGTCGTCCCCGGTGAGAGAGCTGACGATAGCGTCGAGCATCCAGCGCATGCTCCTGGATGTCTCGATCGTCGGCAACGACCTGCAATGGTTGCCCTCATCGGCAGCCGGCGTGACCATCGGCATCTCGGAGATGTCGATGAGCGGTGCCTGAGGACGGCCCGTTAGGACGCGGCCGCCGCCGTTGATGTGGCCGGCACGCTCGCTTTGGTGCCGCCCTCCTTCGCGCCGCCGTGCTTCGTGCCGCCGACCATCGCAGCGCCGTCCTTGGTAGGCCCTTCTCCCTTTTCCCCCGCCGCCGTCCCGGCGCCCCTGTCCGAGGCGGCCTCGGACGCCTTGGGCTCCGCTGGTTTGGAGGCGCCTTTGCGGCCGTCCGACCTGCTGTCGGTTTTGTAGAAGCCGCTGCCCTTGAAGGTTATGCCAATGTTCCCGAAGACTTTTCGTAGCGTGCCCCCGCACGCCGGGCACTCGGTAAGTGCGCTGTCCATGAACGACTGGACGACTTCGAGATGTTCGCCGCAGTTCTTGCAGGCGTACTCGTACGTTGGCATGTAAAGCTGCCCTTTCTTTAGCACTCTCACGGTTCAACTGCTAAGTCTAGTCGGGTACGGCCCGTGAGCGACAGGGATGACGGGGCCGGCGCGCCGGGTGGCCGCAAGCCGCTGAGGTGGTAGAACTATGCAGGATGACGGGGCGGAAGCTCCGGCTGAGATCGTTACGGGCCCTGTGGCGGCCCTGACAAAGGAGGCGGCTCATGTCACCAACGGTTCGCAAGGCCGTAATCCCTGCCGCGGGGTTGGGTACCCGCTTCCTGCCCGCCACCAAAGCTCAGCCGAAAGAGATGCTGCCCCTGGTCGACAAGCCCGCCATCCAGTACGTGGTGGAAGAGGCGGTCGCAGCCGGCATCACCGACATCCTGGTCATCACCGGGCGGGGCAAGAGAAGTCTCGAGGACCACTTCGACCGCTCGTTCGAGCTCGAGTACTACCTCCAGGAAGGGGGCAAGTTGGACGAGCTCGAGGAGATGCAGCGGATCGCCGAGATGGCCGACATTCATTACGTTCGCCAAGGCGAGCCCAAGGGCCTCGGGCACGCCGTTCAGGTGGCGGCCGAGCACGTAGGGGACCTGCCGTTCGTTGTGATGCTGGGCGACGACATCATGCACCCAAAGGCAGGCGTTCTGCCCGGCATGCTGGAAACCTTCCAACGCTACGGACGCAGCGTCATTGCCTTGAAAGAGGTGCCCCCCGAAGATATTTCCTCCTATGGGTGTGCCGCCGTAAGGCCTCTCGAAGACAACATCGTGCAGGTAGAGGACCTGGTCGAAAAACCTCTGCCCGATGAGGCGCCCTCCAATCTGGCCGTCATGGGCCGCTATGTTTTCAGCCCCGAGATCTTTGAGGTGCTGGCCGGCACCAAGCCCGGTCGAGGCGGCGAAATCCAGCTCACCGACGCCATCCAATTCATGTGCGAGGAGGGCCGCCGGGTGGTCGCCGTCAAGCTGCCGGCCGGCGAGAAGCGCTACGATATCGGCAACTTCCCCAGCTATT
>PMLI01000379.1 GCA_003158835.1 Acidimicrobiaceae bacterium | reverse complement strand
TGTGCCAGGTACGGCTCGCCCACTGCCAAGAAGAACGGCTCACCGGCCCACGCCTTCAGACCGGGGAGCAGCCCAGCGCGGGGAAACGAGCTGGCGGTGATCAGGCGGTAGAGCTCGGGATGGGCTAGTCCCATGGCCCGGTAGGCGTCGAGCAGGTCACCGACCGGATCGCCGTTCGAGCCCGCCACCGCCGCGTGCAGGGCCAGCCCGGTCTCGTCGAGGCCGGTCTCCACCAACGCCAGTTCGAGCGCTGGTCGCCCATCGACGTGCTTGTACAGCGACGGCGCCCGAATCCCGAGCTCGTCCGCCAGCCGTCGCATCGTCAAGCCGTTGCTGCTGACCGCCTCGAGCAGCGCCCGCGCCGTGTCAATGATCTGGCGGGCCCGGGGGGTGCGTTCCCGAGGCGTCGGTCGAGGCGAGGCGGCGGGCACGCCATTGGTCACGACGCCGGGCGCAGGAGAAAGACCGGGTGGTTGGGCCCCGCTGCTCGGAGCTCGTCGTCGGAGGAGTCAGCGGAGACTCCTTCGAAGAACACGCCGACCTCTGCTCTCCATCGTCTCAGGTAGGCGCGCAGAACCGGGGGCTTCTCGTCGTCGGTCAGCTCGGTGGCCACCCAGTGCTGGCGGGTGCGGCCGAGGAGCAGGTCCAGCCGGCCGCCGGCGGCCCGAACGTTGCGGACCCACTGGCCGGTGCCCCGCGCCGAGACGAGGTACTGGTTGTCGTCGAGCGACAGCAGGTTCACCGGCACCCGTCGCGGGTCACCCGAGTTACGCCCGGCCACCTCGAGGACCCGGCTGCCCCAGACGCTGACCCCGGCCCGGGTGAGCAGGGAGACCGCCGTGTTGAAGATGTGCCGGGTGAACCAGCCCGGCTTGCGGTACCGGATAGGACTGGTTTCGTTCACGTGACCTCCGATTGGGTGGCGGACAACGCTGTTAGCTGCCAGAGTAGCTAACGCTGTTAGCCGCGTCAACCGGTCGGGGATAGGCTTGCAGGTCTAACGGCGAGCCCAGCCGTTGACGGCAGGCCACGCCGTCAACAACAAGCGTGGCGTGCCGGCGTACCGCGCCCGTCAAGGCCTGGGCCGGCCCGAGACTTGCCACTTCGGCCAGCCCCTGGGCCCTTGACGTCGCGTAGCGAGACACCGGGCCTTCCATGTCGTCGGCTACCAATCAGGTTGGGGGCTAGTGGGGGACCAGGCCCGCTTCGAAAGCGGCTACCACCGCCTGTACCCGGTCCCGGAGCCCCAGTTTGGCCAGGATGTGGGACACGTGGGTTTTCACAGTGGCCTCGGACACAAAGAGCACGGCGGCGACCTCGATGTTGCTCCTGCCGGTGGCCACGAGCCTGAGCACTTCGACTTCGCGTTCGGTGAGCTCGGCTAGCCGTCCTCCTCGGTCTGGGTACGCCGGGGCGGGGCTCTGGCCGAGGCCGGGCACCACCCGGGCTAGCAACGTGGTCGTCACCGCCGGAGCGAGGAGGCTGTCGCCGGCCGCTACCACCCTCACGGCGTGAGTGAGCTCCTCGGGCGTGGCATCTTTGAGAAGGAAACCGCTGGCGCCGGCCCGCAGCGCCTCGACCACGTACTCGTCATGGCCGAACGTCGTGAGCACGAGGACCCGGGCGCTGGTTATCCGTCGAGTGGCCTCGATCCCGTCCATACCGGGCATTCGGATGTCCATGAGCACAACGTCGGGGCTCGTGTCGGCCACGCCTTGGACCGCCTCGGCGCCGTCGGCCGCTTCGCCGACCACCTCGATGTCGGCCTGGGCGTCGAGTATCAGCCGGAACCCCTGGCGCATCAACGGCTGGTCGTCAGCGATAAAGACGCGGACCGGTCGTCCTCCCTTTTCGGCCTTCACCCGGCGTTCCCGTCCGGCAACCAGGCGGTCACTAGGAAACCATCTCCGAACTGACCGGCGTCGGCCCGGCCCTGGCACAGAGCAGCCCGTTCTCGCATGCCGGTGAGGCCCTGGCCTCGATGGCCGGGGACAGCGGCCACCGGGAGAAGGCCGCGCCGCTCAGCGACGGCTGCGGGGCCAATGGGATGCCGACCGTACTGAGGGGGCTGGTCGGTGCGGGGGAGAGGCCTGCGACCCGCAACGGCCGCTCCGCCGGGGAGGCGTCTAAGGGCGCCTGGCCAGGGGCGCGCAGCGCCCCCAGCATGGCCCGCAGCTCGCTCATGGCCTGGCGGCCCCCGTCGATCATCGAATTGAGCAACTCCCGGCTGGGGTGGTCGGGGGCGACGCTTTCGCGCACCGCCCCGGCCTGGACCACCAGCAGGCTGACGTGATGGGCCACGATATCGTGGAGCTCACGGGCGATCCTCGCCCGCTCGTCCACCAGTGCCCGGTCTGATTCGCGCTGGCGTTCTCGATCGGCTTGCTCGGCCCTCTCCTGCGCCGCCACCACAAGGGCCCGCTGAGAACGTACGTAGAGCGCGATGGCCACCGCCGCCACCAGCCAGACGAGGCTGGACAGGGGCAGTGAGGAAACCGAGGTACCCTCGGCCACGTCGGTGCCAGCCATGGCCAGCCATGCGCCCAGCGCCACCTCGACCGCCATTTTGGGAGGCCGGCGCAGCACCAGCGAAAAGGACGCCGCCGCCTGCAGGGCGAACAGGTTGCCGTTGAAGCGGGGCCCGGACACGAGGTTCGCCGCCATGACCAGGCCGGTGGTCAAGACCACGATCCCCAGCGGGTACTTGGGCCGCCACAGCAGGGCGAGCAGCCCCACAGCCGCGATCCCGAGAAGCGCCAGTGTCCCCGCCCCGATGGTGGGGCGGCCATGAGGGCCATGGGGAAAGACGCTCGACACCAGCAGCACGACGGCAAACACAGTGGCGATAGCCCACTTGCAGACGCGCCACAGCCGGGAGGGCAGCCGGTTGTCGTCCGGCTCGCTCCCGGCGCGCCTCGGTGCCGGCGCGTTGCCGGTGCCGGGGGAAGGCGACGTTGCTGGTAGAGCCGCTGCGGCCGGGGGCACGGGTTGCTCAGGCGTCCCGGCGTTGGAGAAGCCAGAAGGCGAACCCGAGGAGGAGCCCCACAAAGAGGGCGAACTCACCAAAGCCCCACCATGCGCTCAGCGTATGACTTCCTCGGGTTACTTCGACCACCATTGACCCGGCGTTGGTAGGCCAGTACTCTTCTACCGGGTTGCGCCACGATGCTGGGAGCGCCTCAAGCACGCCGGGCAGGACGAAGAGCAAGGCGACGACGCTGACGATGGCGCCCGCGGTGTGGCGGAGCAAGGTCCCGACCGCCACCGCCATGAGCCCGATAAGAGCGACGTAGAGCCCGGCCCCCAGCACGGCCCGGGCCACGTCAGGCTGGCTGAGGGAGGCAGTGGGGGCGTGGCCGTGCATGACCACTTGGCCCAGGGCGAACGCCGACCAGCTCAGTACCTCCCCGGTGACCAGGGCGACACCGGTGAACACGGCCGCCTTGGTGGCCAAAAGCCGCCCTCGCCGGGGCACCGCCGCCAGCGTGGTGCGGATCATGCCCGTCGAGTACTCACCGGTGATGGTGAGGGCCCCGAGCACGGCGATGGCGAGCTGGCCGATTAGTAGCGCCCCCAGGCTGGTGGCCGTCGGGTCCCAGTCCTGGGAGGGGTTGTAATGCGAACCCGCCTCGTAGGAGATGAGCGTGCCCAGGCCGACGCTGATGGCAATGGCCACAGCCAGGCTGAAGAAGGTGGACCGCAGCGTCCTTATCTTGGTCCACTCGGACAATAAGACGTTGCTGAAAGTCGCTTTTCGGGCCGAAAGCGCCGGTGAACCGATATGAAGGGGGGCGAAGGGCAGGGCGCTCACTTTCCCACCGCCACGCCGACAACCGAGCGGAACTCGGCACTGTCTTCGGTTAGTTCCATGAACGCCTCCTCGAGAGATGCTTCCTTGGGTGAGAGCTCGTGGAGCACGGCGCCCACGGACGCCGCCATCTCGCCGATGGCCGCCGCCTCCAGGCCGCTCACGAGCAGCGAACCGTCATCTTGTAGGTCCACCCGGGCACCGGCGCCGGCCAGACGGGACCACAAGACGTCCCCGTCAGGCGTGCGGACTAGGACAGAGCGGCCCGAGCTGCCCTTGATCAGGTCTTCGACGCTGGCGTCCGCGATCAGGCGTCCCTTGCCAATGACGATCAGGTGATCGGCGGTGAGGGCCATCTCGCTCATGAGGTGGCTGGAAACGAACACGGTGCGACCCTGAGCAGCCAGAGCTCGCATGATCGTCCTGATCCAGCGGATGCCCTCGGGGTCGAGCCCGTTGACCGGCTCGTCGAGGATCA
>PMLI01000194.1 GCA_003158835.1 Acidimicrobiaceae bacterium | reverse complement strand
CCCTCGACGTCCTCGGCGATGATGACCAGGGGCCGCGCCGCTTGTATGACCTTCTCGAGCAGGGGGAGCAGGTCGCGGACGGCCGAGATCTTGGACCCGAAGAGAAGGATGTAGGGGTCCTCCAGGACCGCCTCCATGCGCTCGGGGTCGGTTACGAAGTGGGCTGAGATGTAGCCCTTGTCGAAACGCATACCCTCGACCAGTTCGAGGTCCATGCCGAATGTCTGAGACTCTTCGACCGTCACGACACCGTCTTTGCCGACCTTGTCGATGGCCTCGGAGATGAGCTCGCCGATCTCGGGGTCAGCGGCGGAGATGCCGGCCACCTGGGCGATCTGGCCCTTGGTCTCGGTCTCCCGGGCCAGAGCCTTGAGGCTGGCGACGGCGGTCTCCACGGCGGCATCGATACCCTTGCGCAGAGCCGTCGGGTTGGCGCCGGCGGCGACGTTGCGCAAGCCTTCGTGCACCATGGCCCATGCCAGTACCGTCGCCGTCGTCGTGCCGTCACCGGCTACGTCGTCGGTCTTCTTGGCCACCTCTTTGACCAGTTCGGCCCCGACCTTCTCGAAGGGGTCCTCGAGTTCGATCTCCTTGGCGATGGAGACGCCGTCATTGGTGATGGTGGGGGCTCCCCACTTCTTTTCGAGCACCACGTTGCGGCCCTTGGGGCCCAGCGTGACACGCACTGCGTCAGCGAGCTGGTTCATCCCCTTTTCGAGGGCCCGGCGGGCTTGTTCGTCAAAAGCAATCAGCTTGGGCATCGGTCTCTTGCTCCCTCCGTTGGGCTGACCGGTTCGGCCGGTCCCGGTCTGTCGTTAGCACTCACACACGTCGAGTGCTAACAGTACAGCGCAATGAGGCACTCGCGCGCAAGCTGCCCTGGGAAACCGCCGGGCCTGCGGGAGCCTGGGACCTAGCCGCCGGCCACGGCCGGCACGACGGACACCACAGCGCCGTCGGGCACGGGCGTGCCCAGGCCCGAAAGGAAGCGGATGTCCTCCTCGCCCATGAAGACGTTGACGAAGCGCCTCAGGTTCCCGCTCTCGTCGAAAAGGCGCTCGCCGAAACCCGGGTGGGCGGCGTCGAGAGCCTTCAGCGCGTCACCCACGGTGGCGCCTTCGACCTGGACTTCGCCGGCACCTCCGGCCAGTGCCCTCAGCTGCGTGGGTATGCGGACTTTGACGCTCATATGGTGCAGGCTCCTGGCATTGGACAGAGGGGACAGGAAGGTCACTGCCAGTCTGCCACGCCCAGGGCGGCCTGGAAGTCCTCCAGCTTGGGCGCCACGGTCACCGTCGGCCCGCACTCGGCGGCCACGGCGTCGAGCGTCTTGAGCCCGTTGCCGGTAATGAAGGCGACCACGCGCTCGTTGGGCTTCACCACACCCGAGGCCGCCAACTTCGCCAGCACACCGATGGTCACGCCGCCGGCCGTCTCGGCAAAGATGCCCTCCGTGCGGGCCAGGAGCCGGATGCCGTCCACGATCTCGTCGTCGGTCACCGCCGCCACCGCGCCGCCGCTGCGGCGCACCTCGTCGAGGGCATAAGCCCCGTCGGCGGGGTCCCCGATGGCCAGCGACTTGGCGATGCCACTGGGCCTCACGGGCCGGATGAAGTCGGCACCGGAGTCGAATGCCGCGGCTACGGGCGAACAACCTTGCGCCTGCGCCCCCGATATCCGCACGGCAGGCTCCTCGTCGAGCAGGCCCACTTTGAACATCTCCCGGAAGCCCTTGGCCACCTTGGTCAATTGGCTGCCCGACGCGATGGGGACCACGACGTGGTCCGGCACCTTCCAACCGAGTTGTTCGGCCACTTCGAACGCCAGGGTCTTGGACCCTTCGGCGTAGTAGCTGCGGACATTGACGTTGACGAACGCCCAGGTCGGGTATTCGCTGGCGAGTTCGGCGCACAAGCGGTTGACCTCGTCGTAATTGCCGTTGACCGCCACCAGTACCCCGCCGAAGACGGCCGTCGTCACCACCTTGGGACGCTCGAGGTCAGCCGGGATGCATACGACCGAGCGCATCCCGGCCCGCGCCGCATGCGCCGCCACCGAATTGGCGAGGTTGCCGGTGGAGGCACAGGCCGCGACCTTGAAGCCGAGCTCCCGAGCCCGGGTCAGGGCCACTGAGACAACCCTGTCCTTGAACGAGCCCGTCGGGTTGACGGTGTCGTTCTTCAGCCACAGATCCGAAAGCCCCAGCTCCGCGCCCAACCGGTCCGCCCGCAACAACGGAGTCAAACCCGCGCCGAGGTCGACGGCGCCGTCGGGACTGGCCGGCAGCAAGTCCGCGTAACGCCAGATCGTCTTGGGGCCGGCCGCCACGCTCTGGCGCGAAATGGACGCCGCGATCGCTTCGTAGTCGTAAACGACCTCCAGGGGGCCGAAGCACCACTCGCAAACATGGAGCGCCTCGGCGGGATAGCCCCGGCCACATTCCCGGCAGCGCAGGCCTTGCACGAAAGGTCCTTTTTTCAAGGGCTCAACGCCTCCTCATCGTCTCGGGCATTGGCACCATGTGCCGACCGGTCACCTACGGGCTGGTCGGTACCACTGGTTGCCGCGGCGTCAACGGGCCCGTCCCTCAGCCGCTCTGGATGATCGGCCCCATGTTAGGGGCTGTCCGGGCGTCCTGCCACCGAGCTTGAGATCATGGGCTGGGCCTTTTTGCTAGCCGGCCGGCGACGATCTCGGTGATACAAGTGGCCGCGTCCGACCAGGCCCGTTCGCGCCCGAAGCGCTCCACGAGGGACACATAGGGGACGTCGGTGCCGGCCCGCCCGTCGCCGGCCACGATCAACACCGGCACCCCAGCCGCGGCCGCCAGGCGAGCCACGCCCCCAACCGCTTTCCCGGCGAAGCTCTGCTCGTCGAGGTAACCCTCGCCGGTCACCACAAGGTCGGCGCCGGCCACGCGCTCGGCCAGTAAAAGCTTGTCGGCGACCAGGTCGAAACCCGGTACCAGCTTGGCCCCGATGGCAACCAGCCCGCCCGCCAGCCCACCGGCCGCCCCGCCGCTCGTCACTTCCCGGACGTCGACGCCGAAGCGGTCGGCATAGAGCTGGGCCACTCGCTCCAGGCGGCGGCCCAGCAGGGCCACCTGCGCCGGTCCGGCGCCCTTTTGCGGAGAAAAAACGGCCGCCGCGTCGAGGAACTTCGTCTCGACGTCACAAGCGACGACCACTTCGGCGTTAGGCGGGCGTCCATGGGGAGCCAGCGCTTCCACTGCGCCCAAACCACCATCGGTGGTGGCCGAGCCGCCCACTCCGATCACGACTTGCTTGGCACCCGCTTTGATGGCGGCGGCAACGAGCTGGCCGAGGCCGGCGCTGCTGGCCCGGACGGGGTCGTTGCCAGCCGCGCCACCGACGAGAGCAAGACCGATGGCCAGCGCCGACTCCACGAAGGCAACCTGGCGGGCCGGGTTGTCGGGGTCGCGCCCGAGCACCCACCGAGCCCGGACCTCGCCGCCCAGGGGGCCCCTGACATTGGCGACTTGGGACATCCCGAGCCCGGAGAAGATGTCGAGGAACCCCTCGCCGCCATCCGACACCGGCGCCAGGTCGCAGTCCCAACCGGCTTGTGCGGCCGCCCGGGCTACGGCCTGGGCCGCTTGGGGGGCGCTAAGGGTGCCCCGGTACTTGTCCGGGGCAGCGAGCAAACGGGGCACAGCCCCATGATGCCCTTAAGGGCGAGACTGTACAGAGCAGCCGGAAATCACTTCGCTCGAGCCTGCGAGAACCGACGCTCACCAATACGAACAGATGTCACCAATGCGAAGCCGGCACCTCACTCGTTACCGCCCGGCCCCCGGTACCAGCCCACCGACCGGCGCCGGCGCCAGGGCTCACCCTTTGTACCGGGCCGGGACCTGCTTGGAGATATCGCCCCCCACAACCAGCACCAGGTCCGCCTGGTGCAGCATGCTCGCCGGGACAGCGGAGTCGTTGCCCGGTGTGGGGGTCACCACAGCCGACGGCGGCGCACCGAGAAGAGCGGCGATGGCCAGGGCGTTGGCGCTGTCCCCGGGGCTGACGACGAATATCTGCGCGCTCTTGTTGGTTTCGGTCGTCGCATTTGTCGGAGCCAGTGTGTCATAGCCGGCAGCCGAGAGCTTGCGCTGGAAGTACAACGCTGCGTGGCGAACTGTCCAACCGTTTAGGACCAGGACCGTGACCTTCGACGGAGCCAAAGTGGTGGTCGTGGTCGTCGAGGTCGGCGCCGACAACGTCGTCGTGGTGCCGACGCTGGTGGGGGGTAGCGTCGTAGACGCTGAAGTCGAGGGCAAGTGGGTAGCCGCCGTGGTGGGGACGCTGCTCGTGCGTGCCAGCACGAAGACGCA
>PMLI01000385.1 GCA_003158835.1 Acidimicrobiaceae bacterium | reverse complement strand
ACCTACACCGCCTCCACCAAGCGGGAGCGCATCCTCGACGTGTCCACCCTCGGGGCCTTGCCCGCCTCGCGTGCCGTGGTGATGCTCTCGGGCACCTACCCGCTGGTGGTGCGCAAGGTGGCCTGGCACCACAACAAGGCTCACAAAAAGGCCATGGCCGAGGACGCCGACGGCCCAACCCTGAGCACGCCCGCTCCTGCCGAGTTGGGCCGGCCACCCGCCCAGGCGAGCGCGCCCGCCCAGGTGGCATGACCCAGCCCAAGTCCCCCCACAACCGGAGGTAGCCCCATGACCGTGAGCACCCCGCAGCTGAGCCCTCCCACTTGGCAAGAGGAGGCACTACCACTGCCGGGGCCAGGCACACCCGTGCCCGCCGCCCCGCCGCCCGCGAGCGCCGAGCCCACTACGGCCATGCCGGCGTTCCTGGGCGCCGACGGCAAGCCCCTGCGCCCTGCCAAGCCCGCCACGCCACGGTTCGCCGACTTGGTCAGCTTCGTACAGCACTACCTGGCCCCCGCCACCGACACGCGCCTGGGTGGGCCCGTGGTGTGGTGCCCGCGCTGGTGGGAGCACCCCGGCGCCGCCATGCGCCTCAAGGCCCTGTGGCACTCGTGGGAAGTGCTACGCCTGCAGCCGGGCGGCACGTCCACGTGGTGGGTACAGCACTACGACCCCCATATGCGAGCACTGCTCGACGCCGACCGCGGACCTTTTTACCGCTGCCACAAGACCCACACCCCCCCGCAGCGGCTTCGGACCGAAACCCCGCCACCGGACTGGCGCTCCGCGCCTGTCCTGCCCCCTGAAGGAGCCTGAGGTGCCCAACGAACCGCTCGACCACTACATCAGCCAGCCTCCGCCTGATGCTGTCGCGGACGTGCATGGCGAGCTGGACAGCCTCGCGAGGGTCGCCGTGACCGCCGGCGATGCACTGACCAGGACGCTGGCTCAGCGCGGCGCACGGGAGGCCAAGGCGCTCGCCGCCGCAGCTACAGCCGAGATGGGCTCAGCCGCTGATGACCTTGCCCAGGCCCGCACTGCCGCCGGCCGTGAGGCAGACCACGCCACCGCGCTGGCCGCCATGGCCGACGACGGCTACGACCTTGGCGAACAGGGCGCCGGCACCACGGCGCCCACGCTGGGAGACCTCCTCGACGCCTCAGAAGCTCCAGGCGCTCTGAACCAGGCCGGGACCAGCGACATGGTGACTGACCTCGGCGTAGACCCGGCAGCGGAGATCCCCGCAACGCTGGGCGACTTGCTCGACGCGTCGCACCCTCTCAGCCTGCACGACGAGCTGGCGGCCGCCCAGGTGAGCGTTGGTACGGTGCCTACCGCCACACCGCAGGCTATGGAGACGAGCCTTACCGCCGACATTGGCCTCGGCTGAGCCCCGTCCCACGGAGACTGCGGACCAGTGGGACTACCGTTTACGGTCAACCGTCTCCGGTAGACGTGGACGACTCCCCATTGGGGGGGCTGGGCTGTCCGGAAGTTTCTGGGAGCGTTGGCTCGTCATCAGCCGAGGCCCGGTCAGGCAGCGGACGGCCAGTTAGGACTTGGAGGGCGGTACGGAGCCGCTCGGCTTCGGTCTCAGCTTGGGCAAGCCGACGGCGGAGGTCTTTGATCTCGTACCGCTGTTGGGCGATCGTGGCGTCCTTGGCGGCAAGCTCGGCCCGGTGGGCGCGCTCAGTCGTGCTGCGGTGCTCGGCGAGCTCCATTTCGTAAGCAATGCGGGTGGACCCCAGGGACTCGTCGTCTTCGCTTTCCGAGCGTCGTGGCCAATGGATCAAGCGCCTCGCCTCGTCCATTGAACGGCGGGCCGCGGCAACATTGTCTGGCGACCGTCCAGAGCTGGCTGCTTCTTGGTCGTCGGGCTAGTCACCAGCCACAACGCGAAGGTTAGTGAAGTGGACACGGATGGAGCAGGCGGCCGTTGGGGATGGTTGCCGTCACGGAGCTTGGCTCAGGCGTATTCCGACGGAATAAGCGCGCGCCTTTTCGGTGACGGCGTCAGTCCCACCGATAGCCGCGGAGCAGGGCCTCGATGCCGACCTCCAAGTCCGACTTGGCGAGCAAGGCCTCGATGGTGAGCGGCTTCAGCTGCTCGGCGGCAGCCAGCACCTCGGCGTTGAGACGCCGCAGGTCACCGATCGCCGCCTCGTACTCTTGGACGGCGGCGCGCTGGGCCGGGGTGCGCCCAGGCATGGAGCTCCATTTGTCGGCCTGGTTCTGGAACAGCACGAGGTCGTCGGCCTGGTCCTCCTGTACCCGGACGGTCCGGGCCACCGTGGCGTCATCGAGCTGGTACGGCCGGGCCAGGGCAGGCTGCAGCAGGCGAAGCTGTTCAGCGGTGACCTCGATACCTTCGCGGATGTGCTGGGTGAACCAGCCAACCTTGCCGATGGGGTACCAGTTCTGCTCACGCTCGTCGCGCACCACGCCGAGCGTAGAGCCTTGACGCGGGCACCGAAAGTGGTCAGGCCAAGACGACCGGGTTCTACCGAACGCAGTCCAAGGTGGCGGACGGGCGACGGCCGCAACGGAGCGCAGGCGCTGGCGAACTGGCACGAACGGTGGAGGGCATTACATAGCCGCAAACACGGGCCGTGTTACACCGCCGACGTGCGGGAACGCTCCCACGCCGCGAGTGTCTCGCGAACCATCGTTCGTGCGACTGGCACCTGGCCTTGCTTGCGGACGGACACGCGGCTCGCTCGCAATTAGCCCGATAGCCTTCAGGGGTGTGATGAGGCTTTACGATCGGGCCAGTGGCTGAGAAGACCGGTGATCAGATCGGGCAGTGGACTCTTCAAGGGCAGTTGGGGGAAGGAGGCAACGCTGTCGTATGGCGGGCAACTGACACGACCGGTAGAGAGGCGGCCCTGAAGGTCCTGAAAGCCCGCCGAACCAGCACAGAGTCTTACCGGCGATTTATCCGCGAGATCGCTTTTCACGTGGAGCATCCCCGCCTGACAGGCGTGCTGCCGGTGATCGATGCGCACCTGCCCACCGCGCCCGACCGAGATGACCCGCCCTGGTTGGCGATGCCTGTCGCCACGCCCATGGCCAAGGCTCTTGCCGTCCGACCGCTCGAGGATGTCGTCGGCGCCATCTCAACGGTTGCCGCAGCCCTAGCGGCGCTGGAGGAGGAGCACAACATCGGCCACCGGGACATCAAACCCGGCAACCTTTACGAACTGGACGGTGAATGGTTCGTCGGGGATTTTGGGCTT
>PMLI01000004.1 GCA_003158835.1 Acidimicrobiaceae bacterium | reverse complement strand
GAGCTGTACTGCGCCGGGCACCTGTTCCAGGCAACGGTGGCCGAGGCCCGCGGCGGGGACGGCCCGTCGCTCCTCGCGCCCATCACCGAGCGCTTCGCGGACTACCTGCACGTCGTGCTCAACCAAGAGCGCCCCTCCTTCATCCCGGGACATCCCGAGATTGAGACTGCGTTGGTCGAGCTGTACCGCCAAACCGGGTCGGCCCACCGGCTCGACCTGGCCACCAGTTTGGTCCGGCGGCGGGGGCAGAACAACTTGCGCTGGAGATCCTTCGGCCCCGACTACTTCCAAGACGACCTTCCGCTGACCAAGGCGAAGCGCGTGCGGGGGCTTGTGGTCAGGGGGCTTTATCTTCTGGCCGGCGCTGCGGACACCTTCATCGAGACCGGCCAGGAGGATCTCCTCCAAGCCTGTCTCGACCAGTGGGAGGACGCCGTCTCGACCAAGACCTACATCACCGGCGGCATGGGCTCCAGGCATGTAGGCGAGTCCTTCGGCGAGCCCTTCGAGCTGCCGTCGGACCGCGCCTACTGCGAGACCTGTGCAGCCATCGCCAGCATCATGTGGAATTGGCGGCTCAGTCTCATCACGGGGGAATCCCGTTTCGCTGACCTGGTGGAGCGGACTCTCTACAACGGGTTCTTGTCGGGATGGGGCCTCGACGGCAAAAGCTTCTTCTACGTGAACCCGTTGAAGAGCCGTGGTAGCCAGCGCAAGCCCTGGTTCTGGTGCGCCTGCTGCCCGCCGAACATAATGCGGCTCATCGCCAGCCTTGAGTACTACTTCGCCAGCCACACCGCCCAAGGGATCCAACTGCACCAGCTCGCCCAGATGAGCGTGCGCCAACCTATCGCAGGTGGGCTCTTCGCCCTGGACGTGGACACCGACTACCCCTTCGACACCGCTGTCACCATCGGCGTCACCCAGTCGCCGGAGCTTGATGCCGACCTAGCGGTGCGGGTCCCCGCTTGGGCGAGAGAAGCTTCGGTGACTCTGAATGGCCGGCCCGCCCCCGCAGAACCCGAGAGCGACGGGTACCTGCACGTGCGCCGGAGGTGGCGGGCAGGCGACGAATTGGTCGTGAGCTTTCCGGTCCGGGCCCGAGTGACGCGGCCCGACCTCCGCATCGACGCCATCCGCTCCTGCGTGGCTCTCGAACGAGGGCCGCTGGTTTATTGCGTCGAGGCTACAGGCACGGGCGCTCCGAGCCTGGACGGCTTGGAGCTGCCAACAAATACTGCTGCCTACCAGGAACAGCGCATGGACGTCGGGGACCAGCCGGTGGTTGCCTTACGGTGTCAAGCCCGCCGGCGCCCCGCGGCTCCAGCGGGGCCCTTGCCCTACCAGGACTTAGCCGAAGCAGGGGGCACTCCCACCTTGGACGCCGAGGTCCTGGCCATCCCCTACTTCACCTGGGCCAACAGGGGAGGTTCAGAGATGCGCGTGTGGCTACCATCCTCAGATGGCTGAGGCCTGTTGACGCCGGTTCAATACTGGGCAGGCAACGCTGGCGATCGGCTGCCTTGCTGCCACCACCTGCCGCCGCCAACCCGTCGGCAGACGAGATTAACGCCGTGAGCGCTTCGTTGACCGTAGCGACGCGACCGAAAGGCCGGGGGAAACCTGTACGGTACCCCCCGTTGACTCGCGAACCACGAGTTTGCAAGCCACAGTGCGGACGCCCCCGGGGGCGTTGCCTTCGATGGCGGCGAGGAGCTCCCGAGCCGCCACGCGCCCTACCTCGTTGAGATTGGGGTCGATAGTAGTTAGGGGCGGCCGACAGGCGCTCGCCATTACGTCCCAGTTGTCAAAGCCAACCAAGGCCACGTCGTCGGGCACGTGCCGGCCAAGTTCGCGCAGTGCGTCGGCCACGCCGCGTGCGATCTGATCGCTCCCGCAGAAAATCGCGTTGGTGGCCGGCTCACGGTCCAACAGCCGCTGCGTCGCATCGCGCCCCCAAGTTTCACTCCATCCCCCAAAGAGGACCTCGCCCCCGGCAATCGCCAAGCCGGCCGCGAACAGCGCTTTCTGCGCTCCGCTCGCCCGTCGGCGGGCGGCCTCGAAGCGCTCTGGTCCGCTCACATGGCCAATGCACAAACGGCCCTGTCGGACCAAGTGCTCTATTGCCAGGTGACCGCCACCTTCGTCATCCGGCAAGACGGAGAGGTCCTGGCGGTCCTGCGACTGGGCCATCGCGTACACGACCGGCACGGGTAGTCGGGCCCCTATTGGGGGCCGGGGGTCCACCCGCCGCGCCGCTACGATGATCCCGTCCACACGTCGAGAGAGCAACGTGCGCATATAACGCTGTTCGCGCTCAGGGTCGTCCCGGCCGTCGCAGAGGAAAACTGACACCTGCCCTTCTCCGAGAGCGTCTTCTGCGCCCATCATGATTGGGATCGAGAAACGTCCGAAACTATCTGTGGTGATCAGCCCCACGGTGAAGCTGCGCCCGGCAAGTAGGCTACGAGCGAGCGCGTTGGCTTCAAAGCCAAGGTCCTCCGCGACACGGAATACCCGCGCCCGGGTCTCAGCCCTCAGTTTGCCGCGCCCGTTCAGCGCCTTGGACGCTGTACCGACGGACACTCCCGCCCGCTCGGCCACGTCTGTGATAGTCCATCGCCGCTTGCCGCCCTCTTTCAGGGGCGCTTCTCGCCCACGTTGGACGGGATCCAAGTTCTCAACCTCCGTGTACCCTCTGGCCGGGGGGAAAAGGCTATCACACTGTCTTCAATTTGCCCCACCTTGACGGCCGTCAGGCGCTCCGGAAACCGTTTGCTGCGACGCCCGGCTCACCACTGATAGTGGCCATTCGGCGACGGCGGGCGCAGGCGAAACGGTACCCACCGAGAGATTTCGTCGTTCCATGCGCCTTGCACGTGCCGAAGCGGCGTGTTAGCGTTCTCACGGAGGATGTAGCAGCGATTAGTGGGGGGGGAGTGCAAAGGTTTTCTTCACCGACTTGACGGTGTCTGCCCTATTCGGACGGGTGAGGGAGCCTGTTCCGCCGCACGTTATAAGGGAGCACTGCCTTTACCGGCCTCTCTGCCTGGGCAGCCCGACCGGACCGGGAGAGAAGTAGTCGTGGAGGTGAGCGATGCGATGACGCTGGGCAGGGACGGGGACCTTCCCGTAGATGGCTCAGTGGCCTGCCAGGACGGCACAGCGAACATCATCAGCGAATGACGCACATCCACAAAGGGGCGATGCGAACACCGCCTGAGGGAGGGGATCCTCAATCATCGTAATACAACAAATGCACAACACCGGTGGTTAATTTCGGCATTATGCTCAATAAGGAAAGGGGTTATCTGGGATGAGATCCAACAAAATTCGTACGAGCCACGGACGTCCTACATTTCTCAGGAACGTGCTTTGTGGTGTCTCGGTCACAGCTCTGTGCTGGTCGCTTCTAGCTGCGGCCCNNCCGCGCCAACCTACAGCACCAACACCACGTCGTACTGTAAGGCTGGGGCGACCCCGATCACCTTCTGGGCGTGGGTGCCTGGCATCTATCGCGTGGTCGACGTGTTCAACCAAACCCACCCGAATATCTGCGTAGACTACGTGACCAAGGTCGGCGGTTCGGGCGAGTACATCCCGCTTCTGAACGCCCTGAAGGCAAATTCAGGGGCGCCGGACGTGGCGGAGATCGAGTTCGACGTCCTGCCGTCCTTCGAAGTCCTGCACTACACGGTGAACATTGCCCCCTACGGAGCGGGAAAGTACAAGAACGACTTCGTCAACTGGGCTTGGTCCGAGGTCACTCAGGGCAANNAGTACGGCATCACCACCCCGCCCACAACGTGGGCGCAGTACGCGGCCGACGCCGTAAAGGTCCATCAGGCCAATCCCAAGGTGTTCATGGGAGACTTCGCCGCAGGTGACGGCCAGTGGGTCCTCGCCTTGATGCAACAAGCAGGAGCTTGGCCCTTCGTGTGGAACGGCGGCAGCAAGGTGACCATCAACTTCACCGGGCCCAAGCAGATCGCCTTTGCCAACTACTGGCAGAAGTTGATCAGTGCGGGCGCCATCGACCATGCCAACGACCCGTTTACGAGCAGTAGCCCCTTCTTCGAAGGCCTCAACAGTGGTATCTACCTGACGTGGCCAACCTCGGCGTGGGGGCCCTCGTACTTCGCCAGTTACGTGACTAGCAAGTCTGCGGG
>PMLI01000089.1 GCA_003158835.1 Acidimicrobiaceae bacterium | reverse complement strand
CTCGGCTTGACTGAGGCCGTCCGGTGACGATCCCAGTCGTTTCTCCACCTCCGCCATGGGGAGGGACTTCAAGTCGTCGGCCGCGTCTGGCTTAGGCCTGGGCCCCCCCTCCGGCTCCGCGGCGCGGCGCGGCACTATGACGTTCCTGATGCCAAACAAGCGGCGATGGCCTTGATCACAAGTTTGGTTTCGCCGGGCCCCCGGACCGGGATGCAAACGACGCCGGCTTCTACGGCCGGGTAGTCGTTGCCCCCTTCGAACAGCGCATCGCCTATGAATATCATCTCAGCCAAAGGGATACCCAGGATGTCTCGTAGCTTCCTGATCCCGTAAGCCTTGTCGATGCCGGGCTTGGTGACNNAAGTCCCAGCGCTTCTTCTCGTCCAGAGGTGCTCGCTGGCCCAATGCCGAAAGCGTCACTTGGCTGCCGCGGTCCTCGATGACATCTCCCCAGACCTGCCCGCTCTTGAAACCGTTTGATTCGAGCGCCTTTTCCAGGGAACTGACGATCTTCGCCTTTTCGTCCGGCGTCAAGTCTTCCGAATAGAGCCTCTTCCAGCCGCCCGAGTACTGGAAGAACTGGGTGCCGCAGGTGGGGAGCAGCGACAGGTTCGCCCGGCGCTCGTCACGCGGGAGGTTGGAGAGCAACTGAGCCTCGAACTGCGCCCAGTCACCGCCGGAGATCACGGCGACCCTGACGGTACCCAGAAGGTCATGTAGTAGGGCGGACATTTCCGCATCAGGAGCGGTTTTGCTGGCCGCCAGCGTGCCGTCCAGGTCGAAGACGATCAACCTCTTCACTTTTCCTCCGACCCTCGTTTGGGCGCTACTTGCGGGAGCGCAACTTCCAGTAGGTCCACCGGTCCGCTCGGCTGGAACGAGCACGTTCCGATTACGGCCGGGATGAGCACGACATCGCCGGCGCCGACGGCGTACGTCGTGCCGCCGTGTTCGACTTGACCCGCCCCGTTGGTGCAGACCAGCACGCGGGGCACGCCCACGGCACCGACCGTGAAGGGCGAATGCCCACGGGTACGCCACAGGCAGAAATGTTCGCAATCAATGAGCCGCTCGCGGTCCGGCGTGGTCGTCTCGACCACCGGCACCACCGGGCCGAGGGCGCCTTGGTCAAAATCCGTGCAGGCAATAGCCTGATCGACCTGAAGGGCCCGACGCTGGCCGGTCTTGGCGTCGACGTGGTCCCAGTCGTACAGGCGGAACGTCACNNCTGGACCTCGAACACCACGACGCCTCCACCCAGAGCGTGAACCGTTCCGGCTGGTAGCAGGACGGCGTCCCCGGGCTTGGGTACCAAGCACGCCAAAGTGTCTGCCGCCGTCCCGTTGCGCACCGCCAACCGGAGGCTGTCTGGCGTGGTACCCGGTCGGAGGCCGGCATAGAGGAGGCTCTCTGGCCCTGCCCTCAGCACTACCCATGCCTCGGTCTTGCCCGTCTCGCCCGGAGGCAGGTACCGCGCCTGTTGGTCGGACGGGTGCACTTGGACCGAGAGCAAGTCGCGGGCGTCGATGAACTTCAACAGCAACGGGAACCGGGCGAACCGCCCGGCCCGCGTCCCCATGACTTGTTCCGGGAACTGCTCGAGCAACTGACGGATCCCCCACCCTTTGAGCGGCCCATCGGTGACAAGGCTTTGATGGTCCTGGCGGTCGCTGAGCAACCAGGCTTCGCCGATAGGGCCCTCGACCGGAAGGGGCGTGTGCAGGACGTCCGCCAGCTGCCGGCCGCCCCACAGCCGGTACTGGTAGATCGGGTCAAATCGGAGCGGGTACAGGGGAACCTGGCTATGCGTGCCAGGCGAGGCACACTCGGACAGGGTCAGCAAGAGGCTGTCTTTACGAGACGGCGGCGGGTCGGCACGAGGTAGGTACCTCCGGAGCGGGGCGGTGCCCTCGCTGTCGAAGGTGCTTCTAGGTTACCCGTGCCGGCGAGGTCCCACGCCGGGATCTCGGCCACCGGTGGATGACCTCGCCGACGCCAACGGGGTTGTCGTGGGATTGGCGTAGTCGGCACTGCGGGCTCTCGGTCGCCGGGACAGACGCGGGCGGGCCTTGGGGACGGGCGTGAGGTAGACGTAGTCGATCGAAGCCCAGCGTTCGCGCAGCGCGGCGGCGGACGCCATGATCGCCTTTTCCACAGCCGGCACGTCCAGGTCNNCGTCGGCGAAGGTGACGTCGCCGTTGACAATCACGGTCGACGGCCCGATCACGACGCCGAACAGGTCCGGGACGTCGATGACGCCTGGCTGTGCGGCGACGACCCGGGACATGGCGCGCAACATGGGGAGCGGGACACCTCGACCGGAGAGGAGGTCCCGGTTGGTGCGTAGCAAGAGCACCGAGGCGATGAGGAGCAACAAGCCGATGAGGGCGCTGGCGGCTGTGTCGGGCACCGGGCTCCCCGTAGCCTGGCTCAGAGCCAACCCCGCGACCGCGGCCACACCGCCCGCAACTGCGCAACCCCCGCCTTCTACAACTGTTATCCCGGCCGGGTCCGTGCTGCGTCGCAGGTGGCTCGGCAGGGTCAGACCGCTCCCGTCCGCCTCTCTTCGCAATGGACGTA
>PMLI01000359.1 GCA_003158835.1 Acidimicrobiaceae bacterium | reverse complement strand
CAGTTCCACGCGATCGGCCAGGTCCGGGGTGATGCTGGTCACGTACTCCTTGACCTGGTCGTAGAGCCGGGCGTCGTCGATCACGACCCCGCGATAGTCGCGGTTGAACTCCTCGCGGATGACCCGGACGGCGAGGTCCGGTTCCCGGTACAGAAGCTGAGGGGCCCGGGACGACTTGGCCAGGGCCTGGACGTGGTCCCATTGGCGCATCAACCGGGCGACGTCGCGCCCAAGCTCTTCGGCCGTCGCCCCCTCCGCCGCGGTGCGGACGATCAACCCGTGGCCGGCGGGGCGGATGTCGTCCAGGATCTTGCGCAGGCGGCGGCGCTCGTCATCGCCCAGACGCTTGGAGATGCCGTAGGTGTCGCTCTCCGGGATGAGTACCACGAACCGCCCGGGCAGCGACACCTCCTGGGTGAGGCGTGCGCCCTTGGTGCCGATCGGGTTCTTCGTGACCTGGCAGATCACGTTTTGGCCCGTGCGCAGCAACTGCTCGATGCGGGCGTCACGGGCGGCGCCGCCCAGGCGTCCCCGGGTGGGCTTGGCATCGTCGGCCGCGGGGCGGTCCACCTCGTCGTCGTCGTAGCGAAGGTCGCCCCGGTAGAGAACGGCATTTTTGGGGGTCCCGATATCGACGAACGCCGCCTCCATGCCTGGCAGGACGTTCTGGACCCGACCGAGGTAGATGTTGCCATCGATCTGAGTGGCATCGTCGGCGGGACGGCTCACGTAGTGCTCGATGAGTGTCCGGCCCTCGAGCACCGCGATCTGCGTTGCCGTCGGCCCGACGTGGACGACCATGAGGTACCGGCCCAGTGGCCGGCTCCGCCGCTCGGCGCTCCCTCGCCGGGGCTTGGTGTCCATATCGCGGCTGGCCTGGTCGCGTCCAAGGGCCCCGTCCAATGCCGGCCCCTTGCCGGGCACCCGCGCCGCGCCGGCCACCGACGCGCCCGCTGCCGCCGTGGTCGCAACCGCACCCGAGGACGCTGATGCCTGTCGCCCCGCCGCCCCTTTGTCCGCAGCCGGTCTCCCCGCAGCGGCGGCGGGAATGGCTACATCGTCGGGCGAGCTCCGGCGCCGTCGGGACCGCCGGGCCTTGGCGGCGGCATCGTCGGCCTCGCCCTCGTCGGTACGGGTGGCCCCAGCCGACAGGGCGCCGTCCTGTGGAGCCATGGGCTCCGCCGCTGCGTCTTTACGGGCCCGGCGCTTGGGCGCCGGAGGCGAACCGGGTCGGGTGTCGCCGATCCTCGGCTTTACCGCCGTGGCCGCTGAAACCGGGGCGGCGGCCGTAGCCGACGTGACCGCGGTAACTCCCGTGACCGTCGTGACTACGCCGACCGGGTCAGCCGGGGCGACCGCGTCCGCGGGCTGCGGGCCCGGGGAGGGTGTTGCTGTCTCCGCGCCGCCTACACCGTCCTCGCCGGCGTCGACAAGCGCGACGGCCGAGCCGCGGCGCCCACGCCCGCCGCGCGAGCCCCGGCGGCGGCGCTTAGGCGCCTTTTCGGCGTCTACCAGTTCGTCTGAAGCTGACGTCCTGTCTTCAGGTGGGCCGCCGGATGGAGGCCATGAGCGGGCCGTCCCGGAGGGGTCCGGAGCGCGGTTGCCATCGGCAAGAGCCGGCTCGGGCCTAAGGGGGCCTGCTTCGCCAAGCAGTGGTTCCGACATCGAAGTCTTCCCTTCCAAGCGGGCACGCTCCGCAGCGTGCCCTGCGCACGTCGCGAGCAGGACGCCGAATGCCGTCCCCGGCTGAGCCATATGGGCCGCAGCCACGCGCCGTCGCGCTCCATAACCAAATAAACCTGCGGGCTTACGCCGTCAGCAAGCCCCCGATCGGGCACGTGCCTGGTCGGGACCGGCCTGCGTGAAGAGGACCTCGCCGGCCGGCCTGAACTGCTCGCCGGCACAGCACGCCGCGCCTGGTTTACCGCGGCAAAGCTGCTACGAAGGCGGGACCATAGCCGGCTCACCGGTCTGCTCCGGGCGCATAAGCGCTCCTCGGCTCGGGTTGCCTGGCCATCCCTAACGAGGTCATCTCCACAACCGAGTGTAGCGACAGATGCCCGCCAACCTGGTGGGTTACCTGAGCCGGCCCTGAGGTCAGCCTGATCGTTAGCTGAAGGAGCTCCTTAGCTGAACCGGCGCATGCTCACATTGACGACCAAGCCGATCGCCACCCAGTCGACGACCATCGACGAGCCGCCGTAGCTCATGAAGGGCAGGGTGATCCCGGCCACAGGCATTATGCCCATGGTCATGCCCACGTTCTCGAACGCCTGGAAGGCCAGCATGCTCAACACCCCGACACAGATCAGTGTCCCGGCCAGGTCGCGGGACATGACGGCAGCGCGCCCCGAACGCCAGATGACAAACAGGAACAGGGCCAGCAGCAGCGCCGAACCGGCGAAACCGAACTGCTCCGCCACGGCGGTGAAGATGAAGTCGGTCGACTGGTTGGGCACGTAGGAGAGGTTGGTCTCCAGGCCCTTGAACAGGCCCCGGCCTCGTAGGCCCCCATCGGCGATGGCCGCTTTGGACTGGTCCAGATTGTACTCGATGGTGGCGGCATAGGGGTTGGTAGCACTAGGACCGGAATTGGCGATGCCGCTGGGCGCCGTGAGGAAAGTGGTGAGGCGGTCCTTCTGGTACTGCTTCAGCACGCCAAGCTGCAGGACCCCCCCTATGGCGAGCGCCGCCACCAGGGCGAGAGCGATCATGTGCCTGCCCTTGGTGCCCCCCATCAGGAGCATCCCGACCATCACCACCGCCAGCACCATGGCGCTGCCCAGCGCGTCCTGCTTGTAAATGAGAAGGAAGGGGAGGACGGAAAGGGCCAGCACCAGCATCAGCAGCTTGCCCGAGAGCGCGCCTTTCTGCCTGGCCAGCAGGGCGGCCAGCGACAGCACCAGGCTCACTTTGACTATCTCGGACGGCTCGACCTCGATGCTCCCGACCTGGATCCACGAGGTGGCACCCAGCGCCTTCCTTCCTACGACCAGGGTGGCCAGGAGAAGGCACAAGCTACCGGCGTAGAGCACGGGCGCCCAGGACAGGTAGCGCTTGTAGTCGAAAAAGATGGTGGCAGCAAAGGCGCCCAGCCCTACAACAGCGTAGACGGCCTGCTTCTTCATCTCCGACTGCGGGCTGTCGCCGGCCACGGCCAGCGGGGTGCGGGTGGTCGAGTACACCATGAGCACGCCCAGGGCCGAGATGGCGGCGGTGGCGGCCACCAGCAGCGCGTCGACGTGGCGCCAGGCCGGACTGACCACGGGCCGGCGGGGCACGGTCGCCGGGACGCTGGTGGCCGGGCGGGATACCGCCGTGTACGCCATCAGCCTTTGGTCCCAGTGCCCGTCGTGGTGCTCGTCGTGCCCGCCCCTTGGCTCTTGGGGACCGGCTTGTTGAGCCCGAACAACGTCTGGTACAGCTGCTCGACCGCGGGCGCGGCCACATCAGCGCCGTAGCCGGACTGCTCGAACACGGCGTCCACGGCGAAGCGGGGGGCAGCGGCGGGCGCGAAGCTGGCGAACACCGACGTGTCCTGCTTGTAGGCCGGCCAGGTCAGGTAACCGGCCCCGCAGCCCGTGGCCGTGGCGCAGTAGCTGTCCACCTGGGCCGTTCCTGTCTTGCCGGCGACCGGGTATTTGGTCATGGGGAAGTTCGCGAAGGCGCCTACGGCCGTGCCGACGGAAGAGGCGGTGACGCCCTCGAAGCCCTGCAGCATTGCGGCCCGGTCGTAGGCGGACGGCATGGTCACCTGGTCCTTCACGTGCGGGTGGAAAAGGACCATGATCTTCCCGTTGGCCCGGCCGCTATGCCCGGGAGCCTCTACGGCCAGCGACACCTGGGGCACGTACAGGGTGCCGCCGTTGGCAAAGGCGGCGTAGGCATCATCGAGCTGGAGCGGTGTCACCAGGTCCTGGCCTTCACCGATGGCCTCCTGCACCTCGAAACCCGGCTCCCAGTTGCCGTCCGGATAGGCCTTGGGGTACTGCGCGTGCATCTTGGCGACGATCTGGGCGTCGGGGACGAGGCCGGGCTCCTCGCCCGGCAGGGCGATGCCGCTGTAGTGCCCCAGGCCGTACTGCGAGGCGACACCCTGGAGTGGGTCCGGGCCGCTCAGGTGCTTGCCGTAGTTGTACTGCTGGTAGAACTGGCCACCGATGCTGTAGAAGTACGTGTCGCTCGACTCGGTTATGGCCTGGGCCAGGTTGACGTCGCCCAGTTGCGTGTTGTCGTTGTCATTGAAGATCTGGCCGCCGATCGAATAGGAGCCCGCGTCGTAGTACACGGTGTCGGGTGTGCGCAGGCCATAGCGCAGCATGGCGGTGGCAGTGATGAGCTTCCAGGTAGAGCCGGGAGCGTACCCGGTGCTGACGGCCCTGTCGATGAGAGGGTAATCGTTGGTGGCGTTGTTGTAGTAGGACCACTTGGCCTGGCTGATGCCCCCGACAAAGTCCGAGGGGTTGTAGTCGGGGTAAGTGGCCAGCGCCAGGATCTGCCCGTTGCGCGGGTCCTCCACCACCATGGACGCAGCCGGGGCCCGAAAATCGTGCAGGCTCACGTGGTCAAGCATCCCCCGGGCCTTGACCACCCAGTCGTCCAGGGCCTGCACCGCCGCCTGCTGGTCCGTCAGTGAAATGGACAGGACCAGGTCGTCACCGGCCACGGGCGGTGACACCGTGTAGCTGTTGAGCACGTGCCCCTGCGAGTCCACCTGCACTCTTTCCACCCCGGGCCGGCCCCGGAGGTAGTTCTCGAAGCTTTCTTCCACCCCCGCCTGCCCGATGACCGAGCCCGTCCCATAGCAGCCGACGCCCTTACCGCAGTGTTCGTTCCTGTCACGCGCGTACTCGGCCCCCGTTATCTGGCTGACATAGCCGAGAATGTTGGCCGTCGTCTCGCCGTAGGGGTAGAAGCGCACCGGTTCGGCCTGGACCTCTACCCCCGGCAGGAGGGACTGGTTCTCGTCGATGGCGAGCACGACCGAGGTGCTGACGCCCTCGGCCACGGGGACGGGCTGGTACGGGCTGTACTGGACGTTGTCGATGGCGGCCCTCACCTTGGCGACGGGTTCGCCCAGCACGGCCGAAAGTTGGTCCACGATGCTCGGGTGGGCTGCCTCCGCGCCGGGCAGGACGCTGACGACCTGCTCGATCCGGTTGCCGGCCAACAGCACGCCGTTGCGGTCGAAAATCTGGCCCCGGGGTGCGGGGATGTAGACGGTTTCGATGCCCTGGGCGGCCACCTGGGCGACGGCGGCACTCCCGGCCTCGACCCCCTGCAAGAACCAGAGGCGGCCGAAAAGTGCGGCGAAGAGGCAGGCCACGACGACCAGTACGGCCGTCGCCCGTAGTCGCACCGAGCTTGGCTCCGCCGGGGGCGGGGTAACCGCTTGAGCCATCCGCCTACTACCGTACCCTGGTCCGGGCGCGCCGCCGGCGGCGGCTCCGGGCCGCCGTGTGACGGCGGCTGGACAGATCCCCCGTCGAGGTCCCACCCGGCGTGGCTGTGCTCAGCGCTCCCGGACCAGCCGGCGGCCCCGCCAGCGCCCAGCGCACCAGCACGAACGCGGGCAGGCTGAACAAGGCGGCGAAGCACGCCTCGACCAGCGCCACCGCCACCAGCCGGTGACCACCCCCGACCACCAGCTGGGCCTGTCCCACCAGGTAGCCGAGGACGACGAAGAGCACGACACCCAGCACCGCGCCTCCGGCCACCACCACGGGCACCATGAACAGGCGCGCCCGCAGGAACTCGGTGCTCGCCCAGCCGACCACGAAACCGGCCAGGCAGGCGGCCAGGGCCGACAGCCCGAACGGCGTGCTCTGCAGGAAGAGGTCGCTTACCAGGCCGGCGCCGAAGCCGACCACAGCGCCCGCGTCCGGGCCGGCGACGTAGCCAGCGCAAACGGCCAGGAGCACCATGAAATCGGGGGCGACTTCGTCGACCCGCAAGTCGTTGCCGAACGTCGTCTGCAGGAGGATCCCGGCGGCCAGAAGGGCGACGACCTTGACGACCGTCCTGGTCCAGGGCGCGCTCACTCGACCATCCCGTTCATCAAGTCTGAGGCGACCACAGGAGCACCCGCACGAACTGCAGGTTGACCAGGTTGGCAAACGGGCCCACCGATATGGCGAGCTGCAAAGCGCCCGCCGGCGAGCTCACGGAGAGCACCTTGCCAACCGGGATACCGGCCGGGAAGTGCTCGAGCTGGAGCCCGCTCGTCACCAGGTCGTCACCCCGGCGCAGGCGCGACCCCACGTTGACGTCCTCGACCTGGAGCGGGTTCCCCTGCCCCTCGCCGACGGCGGCGCCCACCACGCCGCTGCCGACCACCCGCACCCCCACGGTCACGCTGGGGTCGTCGAGCAGGGTAACGGTGGCCAGTTGGGAGGAGACGGACGTGACAGTGCCGATGAGCCCCCCGGCCGAAACGACGGGCTGGCCCACGGAAAGACCGTTGGCGGAACCACGGTCGAGCTCGATCGTCTGCTCGAAATTGGCGCTGCCGAGGTCGACGACCTGCGCCGCCAGAGAAGGAATGGCGTCCAAATAGGGGAGGTTTTGCTGAGCCAGGACCTGGGCCGCCCGGTCCTGCTCCCCGAGGGCCTGCACGGCGGCGGCCTGGTCGTCGGCCACCTGTTGGCGCAGCAACTGGTTCTGTCTCTCCAAAGACTTGTAGTTGAGCGCGCCGTACAGGAAATTACCCACCGGTTGCAAAAGAGAATGTACGCCGGACTGGAAAGGGTCGGCGATGTCCCGGGCGTAGGAGCGGGCGCGACCGAAAATACCCGCGTTCCCACTCCGGTCGGAAACGGTCACCAACGTCACGCCGAAGAGCACGAGGACCAACAGCAGGAACCGGCCGCGGGGGCGACGGGGAGCAGCCACGGCTGCGAACAGCCCTTATCGGGAACTGGTCATGAGCACGTCAGACAGAACGCCGAGCTGTTCCAGGCACTGACCGGCGCCGAAAGCGACCGACTGCAGCGGGTTGTCGGCGATCACGATCGGCATGCCCGTCTCCGCCGCCAGCCGGGCGTCGAGGCCGTGCAGCAGAGCGCCGCCGCCCGTGAGGATGATGCCCTGCTCCATGATGTCGGCGGCCAACTCGGGCGGCGTCTTGTCCAGGGTCACCTTGACGGCGTCGACGATGGAGGCCACCGGCTCCTCGATCGCCTCCCGTATCTCTTCGGTAGTCGTGACGATAGTCTTGGGCAGGCCCGTGATCAGGTCCCGGCCCCGGATCTCGGCGCTCACCTCGTCCTGAAGAGGGCAGGCCGAGCCGAGGGCGATCTTGATCTCTTCGGCCGTGCGCTCGCCCAGGGCCAGGCTGTACTCCTTTTTGATGAACTGGATGATGGCCTCGTCCAGCTCGTCGCCGGCGATGCGCACAGACTGGCTGGTCACAATGCCGCCCATGGAGATAACGGCCACCTCGGTCGTCCCCCCGCCGATGTCGACGACCATGTTGCCCGTGGGCTCGTGCACGGGGAGCCCGGCCCCGATGGCAGCCGCCATCGGCTCCTCGATGATCCACGCCTGACGCGCCCCGGCCGCTTCGGCCGCGTCCATGACCGCCCGCTTCTCGACCCCCGTGACCCCCGAGGGCACGCATATGACCATGTCCGGCTTGGACAGCCGCCCGGGGTGGACCCGCCGGATGAAGTAGGCGAGCATCTTCTCGCATATCTCGAAGTTGGCGATCACCCCGTCCCGCAGCGGCCGCACAGCCAGGATGTGGGCCGGAGTGCGCCCTATCATCCGCTTGGCCTCGAGGCCGACGGCCAGAGGCCGGCCGTCCCGGATGTCGATGGCGACGACCGATGGCTCGTTCAGTACGATGCCGCGGCCCTGGAGGTACACCAGCGTGTTGGCCGTACCGAGGTCCACTGCCAGACCCCGTCTAAAGGATGAGAACATTCTGTCGCGCACGGTCAGGAAGCCTCCTAGCATGACGCGGCACGGGAGCCCGACCACAAGGCTAATGCGGTGGCAGCGCTGGTGCCAGCCTGAGTGCCTAGCCCAGGTTACGCCCTCGGGACTATTTTCGGCGGTCGGGGCCCCGCCACGGGAAGATCCGGGTCTCTTTAGGGAAAAAACAGAGCTATTTCGCGTCGAGCCGACTCGGCGCTGTCCGAGCCGTGTATCAGGTTCTCCGTCATGGAAAGGGCCAGGTCGCCCCGCACCGTACCCGGCGCGGCTTGAGCTGGGTTGGTCGCCCCCATCATGGACCGCACCACCTGCCACGTGCCCTCCGGGCCCTCCACCACCGCCACCACGACCGGCCCCCGGGTGATGTGGGCGATCAGGCTGTCGTAGAAAGGCTTGCCGACGTGCTCCCCGTAGTGGGAGGCAGCGGTCTGCTTGTCCACCTGTCGCAAATCGGCCCGCGCCAGGCGCAGGCCACGCCGCTCCAGGCGGCCGATGATCTCACCCACCAGGCCGCGTTCGACGGCGTCCGGCTTGCATATGACCAGGGTCCGGTCGGTGCGCGCCGCTGCGGTCCCCGTGCTTGATGTGTTGTCTGGTTGTCCCTGTCCCACAACCGAGCGAGGATAGCGGGCCCCACCCGCCGGCGCCGGTTGAGCTCGGTCGAGCTCAGTTGAGGCGGTGGCCCGCCTGCAGGCCGCCCTGTGCGCGCTCAACCAGATGGACGCGCGCGTGTTCGAACAGATCCGGCTCGAGCTGCACAACCGCCCCGCCATCCAGCACCTTCTTGAGGTCGCCGCCGGCATCGACTCGCAGATGGTCGGCGAGACGGAAATTCTCGGCCAGGTGAAGGACGCCTA
>PMLI01000436.1 GCA_003158835.1 Acidimicrobiaceae bacterium | reverse complement strand
TACACCTGCGATTATTTCGCAGGTTTGTCACAATTCGGTCGGCAGTGAGATCGACCGGGGGCGATGGGCGGTCACCGGGCCTGGGTAGCCTTTAGGCGATGTCCGAGGGAGCTGCCGAACGAGCCGAGGAGCTGCGAGAGCTTATCGCGTACCACAACCGCCGCTACTTCGACCTGGACGACCCTGAGATCAGCGACGCGGAGTACGACGAGCTGGTCAGAGAGCTGGCCAGGTTGGAGAGTGAACACCCCGAGCTGGTGACGGCGGAGTCCCCCACACAACAGGTGGGCGGTGCCCCCGTCGGGCTGTTCGCCGAAGTGCGGCACCGTACGCCGATGATGTCCCTGGACAAGACGACCAACTATGAGGAACTGCTGGCTTGGGGCAAGCGGATGGAGCGTTACATTTCCGGCGAGGTGGTCTTCACCTGCGAGCTCAAAGTGGACGGGTTGGCCATGTCGCTGCTGTACGAGGGCGGCCGCCTCATTCGGGCCGCGACGAGGGGCAACGGCGAGATAGGCGAGGACGTGACCGCCAACGTAGCCACGATCGCGGCGGTACCCGACCGGCTCGGCGCTGGCTTTCCTGATGTGCTGGAGGTGCGAGGCGAGATTTACATGACGGTGGGTGCTTTCGATGACCTCAATGCCCGTCAGGTTCGTTCCGGAGGCCGGACTTTCATCAACCCCCGCAACGCGGCGGCCGGGTCACTTCGCCAGAAGGACCCCACCGTAACGGCGACGAGAGAGCTGTCCTTCTCGGCCTACCAGTTGGGCGAAGTGGTCGGCGGCCCCGTTTTCAGGTACCACCATGAGACGCTCGACTGGCTGAGACAGCTGGACTTCCCCGTCAGTGCCCACGTGCGGATGGTGAGGAGCCTGGAGGAGGTCGACCGCTACTGCACCGACTGGCTTGGCCGGCGCCACAGCATCGATTTCGAGATCGACGGCGTCGTGATCAAGGTGGACGACCTGGCACAGCGGCGGGAGCTCGGAGCGACGTCGAAGGCCCCGCGCTGGGCCATCGCCTACAAGTTCCCGCCCGAGGAACGGACGACACTGCTCAAGGACATCATGGTCTCCATCGGCCGCACCGGGAAAGCGACGCCCTTCGCTGTCCTCGAGCCCGTCGTGGTCGGGGGCGCCCGGGTCAGCCTCGCCACCTTGCACAACGAGGACCAGGTCCGGGCCAAGGACGTCAGGCCGGGGGACACCGTCGTCGTGCGCAGAGCCGGCGACGTCATCCCTGAGGTGCGGGGGCCCGTCCTACCTTTGCGACCGGAGGGTTTGGCGCCTTGGTCCTTCCCGCCCGACTGCCCCGTCTGCGGGGCCCCCCTGCAACGCCTGGCCGGAGAGGCAGACACTTATTGCATCAATCTCGAGTGCCCCGGGCAGCAGGTGCAACGAATCAGTCATTTTGCGTCGAGGGGCGCGATGGACATCGAGGGCCTAGGCGAACGGACGGTCTCGCTCTTCTGCAAAGAAGGCCTGCTGGCCGACGCGGCCGGGATCTATTCGCTCGATCTCCGGAGGGTCGAGTCCTTCGAAGGCTTCGGTGCTATTTCTGTCGCCAATCTCTCCGCCGCCATAAACGCGTCCAAATCGCGTCCGCTGGCCAATCTCCTCGTCGGCTTGTCGATCCGCCATCTCGGGGCCAATGGGAGCCAGGTCCTGGCTCGGGCGCTGGGCAACATGGACGCGATCATCGAAGCGCCCGAGGACCAGATCGCCGCCGTCGAGGGCATAGGGCCGGTCATCGCCGCCAGCATAAAGCGTTTCTTTTCCATGCCTCGCAACCGCGAAGTCGTCGAGCGTCTGCGCGCCGCCGGGGTCAACTTCGAAGGACCGAGCGCGCCGGCCACGGCCCAGACCCTGGTGGGCAAATCGATAGTCGTTACGGGGACGCTCCAACGCTGGTCCCGGGAAGATGCGGAGGCCGCCATCAAGGCCCGGGGTGGCAAGGCGCCCGGCAGTGTTTCGCAGAAGACAACGGCGGTGGTGCTCGGGAGCGAGCCCGGCGGCGCCAAGCTCGCCAAGGCCACCGAGCTCGGGATCCCCCTGCTCGACGAGGACGCCTTCGAGCGACTGCTGGAGACAGGGGATCTGCCGCGATGAGGTCCGCGAAACTTGCCGGCCCGGGTGGCCTGCGGCTGCACTGAGGAGCAAGAGCAGGGTCCACCTGCTCTTGCTCCTTCGTCGTTAGCCTCATTAAGTGCCCGTATTGCGCAGCTCGGAGCTCGTGGGCCGGGTTGTGGGTGGCCGCTACCGCCTCCTGCGCCCTGTTGGCAGCGGCGCCTCTGCTCACGTGTACGTGGCCGAGGACGTGCGTTTGAAGCGCCGGGTGGCGCTCAAGCTCCTCCATCCGGCGTTGGCGGCAGACGCGGCGTTCCTGCGGCGGTTCCAGGCCGAAGCCCAGACAGTGGCTGCTCTGCGCCACCAGGGCATCGTGCGGGTTTACGACTGGGGTGAAGATGCCGGCAACGCCTATTTGACCATGGAACTGCTCGAGGGAGGGAGCCTGCGGTCCCTGCTCGACACCGGCCACCGGCTCAGCGTGTCGCAAGTGGCTGCGCTCGGGCTCGACGTTGCCGCCGCGCTCGCCTACGCCCACTCCCGGGGACTGGTTCATCGTGACATCAAACCCGCCAACCTCCTCTTTGACGAAGAAGGCCACGTCAGCGTGGCCGACTTCGGGATCGCCCGGGCGCTGGCCGAAGCAAGCTGGACCGAACCGCTCGGGGCGATGGTCGGCACGGCGCGTTATGCGGCCCCCGAGCAGCTAAAGGGTGTCCCGCTCGACGGCCGTGCCGATGTCTACGCGCTGGCCTTGGTGGTCGTCGAGGCCGTCACTGGGGACGTACCGTTTGCTCGTGACACGTCGCTCGGCGCCCTCATGGCTCGAGCCGACCAATCGCTCTCGGTTCCCTCCGCGCTGGGCCCGCTGGCCCCGGTGATCGAACAGGCGGGGACCACGGCGCCGGAGGAACGTCTCAGCGCCGAGGCCTTTGCTCAGGCCATCGCCACCGTGGCGGTGCAATTGCGGGCGCCCGCGCCCCTGCCCCTACAGGGCCTGGCCCGCATCCCGGGCTCGGATTTCGGCCTCGAGGTCACCGACGGCGGAGAAGGGCGCCGCCCGCCTCCGGGCCCCGGGGTCAGCATCCTCGTGGATGATCTGGCCATCGTGGAGCCGGGAGCCTGGGCCGACGCCTGGGCCGACGCCGACGCTGAGGCCGGTGCCGACGCCTGGGCCGACGCCGACGCTGAGGCCGGTGCCGA
>PMLI01000171.1 GCA_003158835.1 Acidimicrobiaceae bacterium | reverse complement strand
TGCGCAACTGACTACTCCTTGTCTGTTAGTTCTGTAGTGAAACCATTTGCTGACGGCGCGGTGTTGGCTCACGGCTAGCGCTGGTGACGGTCACGTTACTTCGACGCGGTGACGGTTATTTGTCGCTTCCGGGCGGCATAAGCGGCGAGGCCACAACGCTGGCTGCACCACTTCCTCCCGCGCCGCAAGGCCGGCTTGGCCGGCACTGGGCCGCCGCACCATTGGCACTGCTGCTGTAAGGAGACGGGCCGCTCGTAGAGCCGTTCGCCTTTGTCGTTATAAACCTGAGAGGCAATATGGCCCGACGCAGCCCAGCTTTTCACCGTTGATGGGTCGGCGCCCAGGAGCTCGGAGACCTCTGCCAAAGTGAGCAAACCCCGTCGGCGCAGACGCGAATAGCGGTCTTCGAGTCCGTAAGTGCGGCGCAGGACATAGACGATCCTCAAGCTGAAGCGGTCGGCAACGCCGGGGCGCAAGCCCGCCGAGTTCAAGATGTCGACGATCTCAGAGTCGGTATGGTCGTCCAGGAGCCGGTCGACTTCGGCCACGACGGCCGGGCTCACTTTGCGCAGCTGGGCGGCGGTCAGGGGCAACGGCAGGAACAGGCTATGGGTGGCACCGCCCCGGAAGCGGACGTGGACGACGACCTTGTCGGCCCGCACCAAGGTGACGTCTTCGACCAGGAGGCGGACCATGCGCTTGCGTTCGCGCTGGGGGACGGCCGGGTCGCCCCAGAGTCGAGGAAAGTCACTGGCCAGGGCCAGGATCTGTTCTTTTTGGCTGGGCTCCAGGGCGGCCCCGTCGGCCTCCCGCCGGCGTTCGTAGTCGTCTTGGGCGTCACGCAACGCACGCAGCTTGTGGTCCCATTCGGCTTCTAGGGACTGGGCCACCAGGCGGTTGTCGGGGTCGACGGCGAGGTAACGACGCTGGGCGAGCTCGGCTTCGTAACGGGCCCTGTCCACCTGCTGATGGCGTAGGGCGTCGGCTTGGGTGGCCCGGCTGACAAGCTCGTCGTGCACGGTCATGGCCATTTCCAAAGCTAGAGGCGTCACCGTGGCCACGAGCAGGTCCCCGATGGCACGGTCGATGTCCTTGCCTAGCAATCTCTGGCACAGTGGCTCGGCGTTCTCGATGCCTCGCTTTTGGCAAAGGTATTCGGGCAGGACCTGGCCATGGTCAACGTGGTAACGGATGGTCATCCGTTCGCCGCAGCGGCCGCAGACCACGAGCCCTTGCAACAAAGCATTGCCCTCGCGCGGCGGGCTCTTGGCCCGCTCAGCCCCGTTGACCTGCGCATTTTCGTGCAGGCGGGCCAGGTTATCTTCGTAGTTGGCCCAGGAGATATAACCGGGATGAGCGCCGAGGATAACCGTGTGCCACTGTTCGCGGGGCAGTTGGCGTCGTAGCTCACGGCCGCCGGGGAGCTTGCGGCCCTGGGTGCGCCCATAAACAAAGGCACCCGTGTAGCGAGGGTTTTTCAGCACTCGCAGGGCGCGGCTGTGGTGCAAGCGGCCCCAGGCCACCTCGCCTTTATGCGGCCCGGTGCTCAGCCGGCGGGGGAACAACAGGCCCTGCTCGGCGAAGTTGCGCACGGTGGCCGTGCCCGAACCGGTGCGGGCGAAGGTCTCGAAGAAGGTGCGGACGGCGGCCTGGACGGACAGGTCGGGGTCCAGCACAACATGCCCAGCAGCGTCGTTGACCAACCCCACCGGGAGCTTCATCTCCAGTTCGCCACGGCTCGCCTTGGCCAGCGCGCCCCCGGTCAGCCGGGCCCGCAGCACGTGCAGCTCGGCCTCGCTCATGGTGCCCTTCAGGCCGAGTAGGAGCCGGTCGTTGAACTGGGCGGGGTTATAGAGGCCGTCCTCGTCCAGGATCAAGGTGTCGGTGAGGGCGCAGATCTCGAGCAGGCGGTGCCAGTCCGACGAGCTGCGGGCCAAGCGCGAGACTTCCAGGCCCAGCACCACCCCGACCTCGCCCAAGCCAACGGCGGCCACCAGGCGTTGGAAGCCCTCGCGGTCGCTGTCGGCTCCCGACATGCCAAGGTCGCTGTCGACAACGACGACCCGGTCGGCCGGCCAACCGAGCGCCATGGCCCGGTCTTTCAGCCCGTACTGGCGCTTGGTGCTCTCGGTGTTCTCGAGCACCTGGCGCAGCGTGCTCTGGCGCACGTACAGGTAGGCCAGACGGCCGAGGTGGCTGGCGGTCACTTTGAGATGAGCTTCGCCGTTCATCGCCGGCACCTCCCCTGGCTGGCCATAACCATCTCGGCCAGCAGCCGCACCAGGTCGCCGCCTTGGCTAT
Source organism: Acidimicrobiaceae bacterium (assembly GCA_003158835.1). Classification (GTDB taxonomy): domain Bacteria; phylum Actinomycetota; class Acidimicrobiia; order Acidimicrobiales; family Palsa-688; genus Fen-671. The sequence goes on along the minus strand of PMLI01000171.1, from coordinate 1,192 downwards.
TTTGCTGACTGGCCCGGGTGGCGCAGCGCACTGCTGGGCGCGGCCGGGCCGAGGGGGGCAGGGCGCTCATCCAGGCGGTCATGCCCGCACCCAGCAGCACGGCCCGTCCCCGGGGCGTGGCCATGGGCGGCGCGCCGAGGGCCTGGGCCCGTAAGGCCTCATAACCCTGGGCGATGTCCCCGGCACCGGCGGTGATGGTCATCAGACCTGCGCCGGTCCCCCTTTTCCCCGTCTCTGCAGTGCCCGCTCGACGCTGCGGGGGTGGACATGAAGGCCGAAGCGCTCGGCGACGATCCCGGCCAGGGCAGCACTGTTGAGGCCGGGCTGGTCGGCCCGGGCCGCCTCGAGCACGTCCAAGACCGCGCCCGAGAGCTTGTGGGCCCGTTTGGGACCAGGGCGTTGAGGCACCAGGCCAGGTAAGCCGGACTCGGCAAAAGCAGCCTGGGCTTCGTAGAACGAAGGACGGGAGAAGCCGAAAGTGGCGCTGGCCTGGGCGACGGCCTGGCCGTCCTCTCGCACCCGGCGCAGCATCTCGTACTTGACCTGGACCAGGTCGGCTGCGTCGAAGAACGGGTTGTTGGCGTTGAAGGCGGGGTCGGCCACCCGCTCCGGGCGCGGGTTGAGGGCGTGGTGGCGGCGTAGGGCCGAGATCTTGTCGGGTGCTCCTTCGGGACCTGGCACGAAGATCCTCCTCAAGTGACGTTAGGTATATTATGCCGCCTCCCGACTGACCACTGGCGGACCCTATGACTGCCGTTACCATTGCATACTCACCACTCTTGTCATGTCCAGGTTCTTCACAGCCGAGCTATGGCGTTCACATGCCGGCATAATGAAACTAACGATTGCGGCATAATTCACCTAACAGTCACCTCCTCCATCTCTTCCAACAGCCGGGCCAGCGCCAGCAGGTCGGCAACCTGGAAATGTGCCCTGCCAGCCCCCATGACGACCACGGGGTCAGGCCCCTCGACGTCTGTCCAGTCAGCTGGGACGGACCAGACATGCTCGTCCCCGGGCTGTTTGAAGAACACCCGGTGCTCACCCCAGGTATGGGTGAAACCGACCATCTCGAAGCTCTGGCCGACCAGAGGGTGGAACGGGTGGACGACTACGAAAGTGCCCGGACCTTCACGACCGGGTGTAGTTGAAGACGTACGCCAACGCGTTCGCCGAGAGGTTCGTGCTCACA
>PMLI01000382.1 GCA_003158835.1 Acidimicrobiaceae bacterium | reverse complement strand
CTGGACGAGGAGCGCAAGGCGGCGATGGTGTCCAACCTGCTCGTAGTCCTGTGCAGCGAGCAGGCGACCCAGCCGGTCGTCAACACTGGCTCGCTTTACCAGTAGGGAGCAGGGCCGCAGCGCCATGAGCGAACGTAAGGGGGTGCTGCTCCGGCTCGACCCGGCCGTCCACGACGCATTGGCCCGCTGGGCCGCCGACGAGCTGCGCAGCACCAACGCCCAGATCGAGTTCCTGTTGCGCCGGGCCCTGGCTGAGGCCGGACGGCTCCCGGTCCACGTTGGGCAGATGCGCCATCCCGGCAGGCCGAGGGCCACGAGCCTTCCCGAACCGTGACGGTCACGTCCAGCGCATTCTGCTCAGCGCGGCACCTGGGACATGGGGCGTCTGACCAAGCCGAGCGCAAAATCACTATTATGCGCTGGCAGGAACCCCTTGTTTTTCAAGGGGAATTGGCGCAGTACGACGGGACTGGCGCCGATGAGCAGCGCTGATGGCGGCGCCAGAACACTCACCCACATCTGGGGCGTCGCTGGGCCTTGGCCTTCAAGCGGACCGCGTAGACCAGGCACTGGCCGAGATGGCCGTGGTCGGTGCGTTCCATCTGGTTCTCCATCACGACCACATTGCCGTCGGCGATGTTCTTGTACTGCCACGGGGTGAAATGGCCCGCTTCTTTCGGCCAGACGTCGCGCCATTCCTCTACCCGGCGGGTGCGGCCAAGGCCGCTGCTGTCCAGCGCGTACGGGTCGGGCTCGGCGAGGTCTTGGCCCGAACGTAACGCCCCCCGCGGGGGACAAAGGCCAGCTGGCGGTGGGTCTGGTCCTCCCAGCGGCCACAGTGGTGGGCACCCGCATACCTTCCTGGAGAAATATTCGGATGGGCGAACACGACGAGAGAGGGCGAGCTAACGTTAGGGCATGAGACGCACCCTCACAGCGGCGGCGCTGCTAGGCGCCCTGACCGCCTTGTCAGTCCCTGCTGTGGCCTTCGCCGCGACACCGGCGCCGTCCGCAGGTGTCATCCATGTCTTCGTGACCGATAACTCGGCGCAGGGCAACGAGCACAAGGTCCTAATCACCGGAGCGTTCAGTGATCACGGCACGGGCAACCAGGCGATCTTCTACTTGACCAAGGGCTGGCTCTATCTCAACCTGGCCTCCGTTAAGAAGATCATTGACAGCCAGAGCTTCGGCTCCGTCAACGCCGCTAGCTGCTCGTACTGGGGCAGCACACCGATTACCGTGCCCATCGTCAAGGGCACTGGCGCCTACACGGGCATCAAAGGCACCCTTACGGGCAACCTGACTCTCGCCGGCGAGGGTTCCCGCCTTGCCGACGGCAAGTGCAACATGGCTAACAACGCTCCCAGTGTGGCAGGCGTCTTCCAGGTGTCGGCGTCAGGCAGCGTCAGCTTCTAACGGATGGGAGCAGCCGGCGCCGGTCGACCCCGGCCCGGCTGTGGGGACTGGGGCCAGAGGTATGACCGGGGTGATCGAGTTCCTTTCCCTTGCCCCGGTTAGGCCTGCGGCAGTCCGAGCCGACCGGCCCGTTCCCCTTCGACGATACGGATCCCCACTTTGGCGAACCCTTCGGCCGTCGGCTCCCGTCTTCGGCTGAGCGCTATCAGGCCCGCGGGCCCACCGACGCCCTTCAGCACGGCTCATGATCTCTCTCGGCAGCGGCCTGCGCCAGGCAGGGGCCCCGTCCCCTCCAGGGTGCAGGTGTTGCTCTAGCCCCGCCGCGGTCGCGTACGGGGCCCGGCTGGTCCCATTGCCTCGGGCTGCCCTGCCTTCCCGTCCCAAGTAGCCCTGACACCGGCACAAACAACGCGCCGCTGAAATGCTTAGGTGGTGGTTCTTCAGACCCGCTCGTCAAAGTGCTCGTTGGCCTTGGCGACGCGACCGCGGTCGCGCCCGTCCTCCACTCGATGGCCCCGAGTGCGCCATCGGGCCGACTCTTGAGCTGCCTGGCGGCCGTGGTGCGCCGTCGTCCATAACTCCCCGCTATGCGTGGCACTGGAAATGCCGAAGTTACAAGGAGAATCGGGCCAGAACGACGGCTATTTGTCGTGGGCTTCGTAAGCGCGCAAATACCTAACATACGCACACCCGGCAGCGAGGTGCACGGGATCGCAGAATATGCGTTTGTCGCTGTCAACTGATTGCCCTTGCGCCTTCGTTGTTATACGCCGTTGCTCAACCCGGCTGTGTAGCTGCGGGCGACTACGAAGCATGAGGCGATCAGGCATCCATAGCCGATCGACTCCGCAACGACGTGCAGCGTTGCGTGCCAGGTGGGCTGGTTCGAAGCGCCGCTGGCCGAACCGGGCAGGAAACCGTTGGCGGGATCGGCGCGAAAGATTCCTGCGGCGGTCGATGCGGTACCGTAGCCGGCGAGCAGTCTGGGGCCGGGGCCCACAGGCCGCCGTTGGCGGTTCGGCCCAGGGCACGCCGGACGCCGATGGCGCCGGCGATCGTCATGGCGCCGGTCAAGGCCAGGTTGAGCGCTTGGATCCACCCGAGATGACCGAGTGCGAGCAGACTCCACTGGTCTCGGGCCAGGCTGAACCCGTGCCTGGTCAACGCGTGGGCCAGCGAGACGACGACGTAGAACGGGCCGGCCAGGGCGAGATAGCATGCCAGGAGCGACGGCCTGGACAAGCTCACCACCGCTCTGACCAAGGGCTACGGCACGGTAGTCGTGGAGGACCTGAACATCTCAGGGGATGACCAAGAGCGCCAAGGGCGGTGGGCGTTGGCGGGGCAAGGCCGGCCGCAACTGGGCTGTGCTCGATGCCTCCCCGGCCGAGCTGCGCCGCCGGCTCAGCTACAAGGCCACCTGGCACGGCTCCAAGCTCGTGGTGGCCAACAGGTGGTTCCCAAGTTCCAAGACCTGCTCGGGCTGTAAGGCAGTGAAAGCCGATCTGCCCCTCTCCGAGCGCACCTTTTGCTGTGAGGACTGTGGCCTTGTCATCGACCGGGACCTCAACAACGCAGCAGCCAACCTGGCCTGCTTGGCCGAGGCCACGGTTAGCTCCGGTACCGCCCGTGGGGCGGGAACCGGCCGGAGCGCTGCTCCGGCGAACGCTCAGGGAGAGAAGAGGTACATGGACATGTCCAGGTCCTCCTCGGTGAACTGTGAAGACAGCACCGGCCAGCCGGGTAAGACTGTCACCGCCGCCGAGCAATCGACGGCTGCGTGAGACAGAAGTCGATGCTTCACGCAACGGTTCCGCTACTCGTGCGCGATAG
>PMLI01000289.1 GCA_003158835.1 Acidimicrobiaceae bacterium | reverse complement strand
CGGTGAACCTGTTCTGGGCGCTCGCGCGCATGCGCGCGGCGGCCGCCCTGGGCCGCGACCTCGTCGTCGAGGCCGACGCCGGCCTCGACGCCTTCGATGATCTCGCGCTTGTAGGGCTGGTCGGCGAAGAGCGCGAGCCCCTCGCTCACCGAGTGCTCCTCACGCACGAAGCTCTGGTCCTCGGCCATGATCTCGCGCATCGTCGCCTCGATGCGGGCCAGGTCCTCGTCCGAGAAGTGCTCGCCGCCGGGGAGGTCGAAGTCGTAGTAGAAGCCGTCCTCGATGGCCGGGCCGATGGCGTAGCGTGCCCCGGGCCAGAGCCTGGTCACGGCCTGGGCCATCACGTGGGCGGTGGAATGGCGCAAGATGACCCTTCCCTCTGGCGACGCCGGCGTCACCACGCTGACCGTGGCGCCGTCGGGCAACGGCGAGACGAGGTCGCGCTCGGCCCCGTCCACCAGCACGGCGATGGCGGCCTGGGCCAATCTGGGGCCGATCGACGCCGCCAGCCCCGCGCCTGTCGTGCCGGCCGGCAATTGCCGAACGGAGCCGTCGGGAAGAGTGAGGGAGATCAGGTTCGGCGCGGCAGGAACCTCAGTGGTCGGCATCGCGCCAATGATAGGGACCAGGCCACCTGGGCCGCAGCCCGCGGCCGGCCGCTAAGAGCGGCGTCTGGCCACGAGCACCGGGATCTGGCGGTCGGTCTTGGCCTGGTAGTCGGCATAGGACGGGTACGCCGCCACCGCTCTCTGCCACCACGTCGCCCGTTCGTCGCCGCTCACTTCGCGGGCCTCGAAGTCCAGGGCCTCGGGGCCGTCCTGGATCATCAGGGCGGTCGGGCTCGCTTTCAGGTTGTGGTACCAAAGCGGGTGGTCGGGGGCGCCCCCCTTGGACGCCACCAACGCGTACTCGCCGGCGTGCTCGACCCGCATGAGGCCGAACTTGCGCAGCTTCCCGGACCGCTGGCCTCGGGTGGTGACGATGACAATGGGCAAACCCGTCTCGAGCAGGGTGTTGGCTCGCTGCCCACCCGATTCCTCATACTCTTTGACCTGGTCCCTGACCCACTGGGAGGGGCTGGGCTCGTATTCACCTTCTAGGGGCATGCCCGCATCATACGAGGGCCAGCCCGAGCAGCGCGGCGGCGGGCGCGATCGCCTGGCGGCCAGCACCACCGCCAGCCGCGGCGGCGGCGTCGATGGCGGCCAGCGCGCGGGGGGTGTCGAGGTCGTCGTCCAGAGCCGCCCTGACCTCCTCGAGCACGTCCACGCCCGGGCCAGGCCGGCCGTCGGCGGCCTCGGCGCCTGGGTCTCGGGCCCCGTCGCCTGCGGCCTTACCTCGCCACCGAGCCAACCGGGCCGCCGCCTCGCTCAGCAGCGGCTCCTCCCACTCCCATTGGCTGCGGTAGCGGTGGGCCAGGACGGCCAGGCGGATGGCCCCGGGCTCCCACTGCTTGAGCAGGTCATGCACGAAGACGAGGTTGCCGAGCGACTTCGACATCTTGGCGCCCTGGTACCAGACCATGCCGGCGTGCACCCAGTGACGGGCCAAGGGCTCGCCCGTCGCCGCCGCGGACTGGGCCGCTTCGCACTCGTGATGAGGGAATATCAGGTCAGTTCCGCCTCCGTGCAGGTCGATGGTCGTCCCCAGCTCCCTGATCACCAGGGCCGAGCACTCGATGTGCCAGCCCGGGCGGCCCCTCCCCCACAGCGAGGGCCATGACGGCTCACCGGGCGCAGACGGCTGCCAGAGCACGAAATCGAGCGGGTCGGACTTGTTGGGGTCGTCCGGCTGGCCGCCCCGTTCGCGGGCCAGGTCCAGCATCTCCTGGCGCCCGTAATGGCTGATGGCGCCGAAAGCGGGCCACGACGACACGTCGAAGTACACGGCGCCCCCGGCCTGGTAGGCGTGGCCGCGCTCGAGGACCATCCCGATGAAACCGAGGATGTCGGGGATGGCCGAGGTGGCCCGCGGCTCACTGGCCGCGGGCAGGAGGCCCAGCGCGTCCATGTCGGCCGTGAACTTCGCCATTTCCTGCGCCGCCAGGTCGAGGTAGTAGACGCCGAGCTCGGCGGCCTTGCGCAGTATGTCGTCGTCGATATCAGTGACATTGCGCACGAGCATCGTTTTGTACCCCATGTCGCGCAGGCGCCTCTGCAGGACGTCATAGGCGAGATAGGTAGCGGCGTGCCCGAGGTGGGCCGAGTCGTACGGGGTTATCCCGCACGTGTAGATCGTGACCGTGCCCCCAGGCCCCGCCGCCGGCTGGAACGGCACGGTCCGCTCCTGGGCCGTGTCGTAGAGGCGCAGAGCCGTCACGATCAGACGATACCCGTCACCCGCAGCGATGCGTGCGTCTTGTAGCGGCGGTTGACCTCGACGAGGCAGGCCGTGAGCGCCTCGACGGCCAGGGCCGAACCCAGTCCCCCGACGTCGATGCCACGCAAGCCGGGGATCCGCTCGACCAGGCCGATGACCTGTTCGGTCACCCACGGCAGGTCCGAAAAGACCATGATGTCGGCTTCGGGGTCATGGTCCGTGTCTCCGAGCTGGCCCGCCGGCAGGTGGTGGAACGCACCCGCGACGTGGCTGCGCGGGACGGCCCTGGAAAGCGCCACCGCCACCGAGCCCGTATAGGGCATGAGGGGTACCACCCGGTCGCCCCACTTGACCATGGCGTTGACCATCGTCACCAGGATCTTCCCCGACAGCTCGTCGACCAAGCCCCGCACCGTGTTGACGGCGCCCTCCACCGGCGTGGCCAGCACAACCAGGTCGGCCTGCGCCGCCACCTCGTTGGTAGCAGGCACGAGGGCCAGGTCGTGCCCGCTCCAGCGTTTGATGAGAGCGTCCACCACCTCGGTCGCCCTCTCTTGTGTGCGGGACCCCAGGACTACCTCCAGGCCCACCGACGCCAAACGTGCCGACACGGCCGAACCGGCCGGTCCCGTACCACCCAAAATGCCTATTTTCACCCCTAGAGCCTGGCACGTCCGGCGCGCCCAGGGCGAACCGGGCGGCCCGCTTTGCTGGTACCGTCACCGACTGTGACCTCAGGACCTGCGGCGCCAGCGCGGGACGAGACCGTCGACAGCCTGCTCGCCTTCCTGACCACGTCGTGCGTCTCGTGCCAGAAGCACTGGGAAATGATGACCGCCGCCCCGGAGGGCCTCGCCGGCGCGGCCCGCCTGGTCGTGGTGACGCCGAGCCGGTCCATGGACGACGAGCTCCGGGCCCGGCGCATGACGCCGCCGGGCGCCTACCTGCACATGGGCTCGGAAACATGGTTCATGTACGGGGTGGGCCAGGCCGGCACGTTCGTGCTCGTACGCAGCCGCCGTGCCGGCCCGCCCCCCTGGTCGGAAGCCGGCCTGGTCCTGGGCTCGGCCACTGTCGACGACCCGGCCCGGCTGGCGGGCCTGGTCCGCAGCTGGCAGGAGGGGGCTCCCTCGGCCCGGGGCGGCCCGGGCGCCTGAAAGGTCGCGCCCCGTTCAGGCGCTCTTCGCCCCCCGCTGCACCAGCCCCCGGACGAAGCCGGCCTGGCCGATGTGCTGGAACTCGTCCTCTACCACGCTCACCAGGCGCACGCCCAAAGTGACAGGCGGGTCCCAGCGGCGGTCGACGACCCGGTCCAGGTCGGCGCCCCGCAGGTTCGCCCCGCTCAGGTTGGCGCCGTTCAGGTTGGCGCTGAGGATCACGCCCTGCAGATCGGCGGTGCTGAGGTTGGCCATGCTCAGGTCGGCGCCGCACAGGTTGGCGGTGCGCAGGTCGTCGCCATGCAGGTCGGCGCCGCTGAGGTTGGCCCCGCCCAGCTGGGTGTCTTCCAGGTTGGCGCCCACCAGCACCGCGCCGGCGAGGTTGGCGCCCTCCAGGTTGGCCGAGCTGAGATCGCATCCGCTCAGGTCGGCCCGGCTGAGGTCGCGCTCGGCCAGGTTGACCCGCATGAGCTTGGCGCCCACCAGCACGGTCTCGCTGAGCACCGAGCCCTCCAGCATGGCGCCGCTCAGGCTCGCCCCGGTGAGGTTGGCGCCGGTGATGGTCACCGCCGTGC
>PMLI01000393.1 GCA_003158835.1 Acidimicrobiaceae bacterium | reverse complement strand
GGTCACGAGCCGGCCCGTGGCAACCAGCGACGACTGCAGGCCGTGCGAGATGGGCTGGAGGAGGCCTACGGGGAGGGTCTCGGTCGTCACGTAGGCGAACGCAGCAGCGCTCAGGGCAAAAAGGGCTGCCATAGCAGCCATGGGGTCGCGACGGTGCAGGACGGCCGCCGGCGCGCCGGAAGCGTCCTCGGGGCCCTCAGAGCTTCCCTCGGGGCCTACCATCTGATGGCCGCGTAGCCTTCGGGCGTTTCAGGGCAGCACACGGCGCCCTCCAAGGTCGAGGGCGGCGGCGAGGCCGATTGTCGCTGCGGCCGCGAGCACAGGGACCGGGCGCCCGGTCCCGAAGCCACCTTCAAACTCACCAGGAACGCTCTACACCGAGGCGAGCGGGAGGGCCCGGGACAGCGCGGCCGGCATGACGATGACGGCTAACGCAGTTCTCGGACCTCGTCGGGGGCGGTAACTCTGTCTGGTGCGGGGCATTGACGGCCTCCAATCATTGGCAATTATCGCGCCGCGGGTGTCGTCTGCCAGCCAGAAGGGACACCACTTGACCCCTGGCAACGGGTGGTCCCATCCCGCTGGGAATGACATTATCGGGCGCCCCTTTTCCACGGCGTAGCAAGGCCACAGCGACTCGTATCAGACGGGTCGGCGTGCAGTGTTCGGCACCGGCGTGGCTCTGAGCACATAATCCCTGGTTCGGCCGCTTTCCGTGACTTACTCACGCGCCGTTGCCGGAGTTCAGAGCTTCTGGCTGCCGTCTACCAGTCAAGACCGGTTGCCTAGCCCCTCAGCGATCGGCGACAGTTGTCGCCATGACCGAATTCCGAGCCGAACTAGACGCTGAAGTGACCTTCTCCAACGGAGGGAGGCTCATAGCAGAGGGGTTCCGAGTCGACCTCCCCGGCCCTGACACCACTGAACGCGAGATCGGGGAGCTCTTCGTGGCCTCCCTCGGCCTGCTCATGACTGAAAGGGTCGACCTGGCGCGTGTACGTGTGTTCCCCGAGCCTCACAAAGGGGCCCGAGGTGGCCCAAGCGGCACCAGCGGCTCAGCAGGTTTGGAAGAGGAGCGGCAGTGGCGCCTGGTGGATCTTTCCCATGTGATCGAGGCGGGGATGACGACCTACCCCGGCTTGCCGGGGCCCGAGGTCACGCCCCACCTGACCAGGGAGGCGTCCAGGTCCCTTTACACCCCGGGCACTGAGTTCGCCATCGACCGGGTAAGCATGGTCGGTAACACCGGGACCTACCTCGACAGCCCCTATCACCGCTACCCCGACGGCGCCGACCTGGCCGGGCTCCCGCTGGGTTCGTTGGCCGACCTGGCGTGCGTGGTCGTGCGCACTTTCGGGAGCACGGCTCGGGCAATCGGCGTCGGCGCGTTGGCGGGGTACGAGGTGGCCTCCCGCGCCGTTCTTCTGCACACCGGTGGCGATGAGCATTGGGGCACGCCCCGCTATGGAGAAGACGCCCAGTACCTAACCGAGGACGGGGCTCGCTGGCTGGTTGACCATGGTGCGCGTTTGGTTGGTACCGACGCCGTGAACATCGATGACACGACCACGCGAGCGAGGCCCGCGCACAGCGTGCTGCTCGGTGCGGGGGTCCCCGTGGTCGAGCACCTGACGGGGCTCGGGCAGTTGCCCCCGACCGGGGCCCGGTTCACTGCCGCACCGCCCCGTTTCGCGGCTTTCGGTACTTTCCCCGTGCGGGCCTATGCCGCTGTCCCGGCGCCAGGCGGGAGCCCGGCGGGGAACGCCACGTCCAACTAGCTTGGCCGAGCTTGGTTCACAACTCGCCCTGCCGCCTGCATGATTGGCGACGGCGCCAGATTTCCTTCTATGCGCGCCCTACAACCCAGGGCCATGACCGCAGGCTTCGCTTTCGCCCACGAGCTTGAACGGCCTTGTAGCCCTCTGCACGTGCTCGTCGGTGTGGCCGAGGGAGACGGTGCCGCCGCTGCCGCGCTCAGCACCGGCGGTGAACATCTCCGCACCGAGGCCTTCCTGGTTGGTCTTGGAGCGGGGGATGGTGCCGACCCGGCCCTGGGGGTGGTCGTTCACGTCCTCGAAGCCGAGGGCCACCAGTTCGGAACGCCGGAGCGCCCACGAAGCCAACGAGCCGAAGGGCCTTGTCCCGGGCACCGGCCAGGCCGGGTTCGGGAGCTAGACAGGGGGGCATGCAAATCGGAGTGACCTATCCGCAGACCGAGCTACCCACCGACCCCGGTACGGTCAGGGCTTATGCCCAGGGCGTCGAGGAGCTGGGGTACCGCCACCTCTTGGTCTTTGACCACGTGCTCGGTGCCGACCCGGCCGTCCACTCGGGTTGGCAGGGGCCCTACGACATCGACACCACGTTCCACGAGCCGTTTGTGCTCTACGGGTACCTGGCCGCCATCACCGGCCTGGAACTGGTCACCGGCGTTATCATCTCCCCTCAGCGCCAGACTGCCCTGCTAGCGAAGCAGGCCGCTGAGGTCGACATCCTGACCGGGGGCCACTTCCGCCTCGGCCTTGGTGTGGGGTGGAACGCCGTCGAGTACGAGGCACTAGGCCAGGACTTCACCACCCGTGGCCAGCGGCTAGAGGAACAGGTCGGCCTCTTGCGCCGCCTGTGGACTGAGCGTACCGTGACCCATCAGGGCCGCTTCGATCGGGTGAACGGCGCTGGTCTAGCGCCCCTGCCGGTGCAGCGTCCCATACCTGTCTGG
>PMLI01000275.1 GCA_003158835.1 Acidimicrobiaceae bacterium | reverse complement strand
CTTCTCTGTGAAGCTGGCGCCGGCGTTAGGTGGGACCGTCACGGCGGCACTGGCCGGGTCGTACTGGGCGCCAGCCGAGACGCTGTAGTTGCCAGCAATCACGTCCATCGTGTAGAAGCCTGAATAATCCGTGGTGGCGCTGCCGCCGCCGGGGCCTGCGGCAGTAACGGGGACGCCCGGCACGCCATCACCCATGATGTTGGTGACGGTCCCGCTGATGGTCCCGCCGGGGGGGCCGCCCCACAGCGCGAACAGCAGCTTCGGGTCGTTGTTCTGCCTGACCATCACCAGTGCCCAACCCGACCCCTTTTGGGCTCGTACGTTGCAGGTGCTGGTGTTGGTCGCGCAGCCCGACACGCGATCGGCAACGACCGTCCAGTCCAGGTGGTTGTAGATACAGCCCATATCCCCGCAGGCCACGTGCTGCTTGGTCTGCAGCGGCGCTGGTCCCGTCAGGTGGAACACTCCGTCCCTGTCAGGGTGGGTAAACAGCACAACCGTGCCACCGGCGGGGATCGCCATCCCCCCGCACGCCCCGTTGTCGCCGGTAGAGCCGGTGTACCAACACTCTGGTACCGGCGGCGGCACGCTCGGGTTGGTCGCGGGGGGCATAGGCGGCAGCCCGGTCTGACCGGCGGCCTCGGTGGCGGACAGGCCCATGGACAGGCACGCGATGAGGGCCACCAGGACGAGGCCGCGGCGGCGCCAGCTCTGCGGGCGTCCATTCTGCTGGGACATAAGACATCCCTTCCGCGCCACTGGGCGCAAACCGAACAACAAACTAAAGGCGAAAGTTGAGGTAGTCCGGAGGCCTTCGACGGTGCTTCTGAGCGGGTAGACGGCGAGCATCGACCGGTCGCGGTGACCGAGGAGCTTTGGTCGTCGGGCCCGTGCGGGGGCCCAAGCTGAGCGAAGCAACCGGAAGCGCGGGCTGACAAGGGCTGGTCAACTGAGTGGTGCAGAGCAGCGGCGAAATGTCGGGGCTCTGGGCCGCCCCGGCTTCATGGCTCTTAGGCCTCCCTCCAAAAACCACTTGGGAAAGCTTAGATAAATGACCGCTTCACAGAACGCGGCACAGACCGAATGCTAAACCACGTGGCGCGAACGCTGCACACCCGGTTGATGGCTCCTTTGCGGGCGGCGTGGGATCCTTGTGGCCGCGACGCGGGCTCAGGCTGAGGCGAAGAGGTCACTGCAGGCGGGTACAACTCTCCTGGCCAGCCCGAGGGCAGCCCCCGGCGCGATCGAGCCCGCCTGAGCCGAGTAGCTCGCCTTGCAGCCTGCCACCTTGAAGGCAACCGATTTCCCGCCCGTGGTGGTGCCTGTGGGCGGGCGTCAGGCGCGCCGGATCTTGGCCCGCCTGGCCCTTGGTGCCCACCGGGAAGTAACGGTGGGGGCGCTGGCCCAAGCGGCGTGGAGCGACCACCCGCCGGCGACGGCCCGGCACACGATCGCCACCCATGTCCTGCGGCTGCGCCAGGCCGGGCTGGCCATCCGTACGACCAGCGGAGGATACTGCCTCGATACGCCCACCGATGTCGAACAACTCGACCTGGCGCGAGCGACGGGCCCGGGCGCGGAGACCTCGGTCCGCCAGTGGCGGCGCACCCTTTCCCTGTGGCGGGACCGGCCTTTCGTCGACCTGGACCACGTCCCCGAGGCCGTAATCGAGGCCGCCCGTTTGGAGGAAGCAGTCGAAACCATTCGCGAGGACCTCCTCGCCGCCGAGCTCGACGGCCTCGCGGTCGGAGACGCTGATGGCCCAGCCGGCGAGCTCGCTCCCCTGGACCTGGTCGGTACTGCCCGCCAACTGGCCGAGCAACAGCCTTACCGGGAGCGGCGCCGGGAGTTGCTCATGCTGGCGCTGTACCGCGCCGGCCGGCAGGCCGGGGCCCTCGACGCGTATGCCGAGGCCCGTCACGTGCTCGTGGAGGACCTCGGGCTGGAACCGGGCCCCTCCCTGAGGAGGATGCAACACGCCGTCCTGTCCCAGGACCCGGCGCTTGACGTTGCTGCTCGCCAGGAGAACCTCCCGGTGCCCGCCGCTGCGGTCCCGGGGACGCCGACGCTGACGGAGTTTTCCACCGGCGCGGCCATCGCCGAAGAGGCGCGCCACCTCTTTGCCGGCCTGGGCGACCCCCTCGGAGAGGGGCGAGCCTTGCGCCGGCTGGGAGCCATCTCAGCCGCCACCGACGACATGGTGGCGGCCCGGCGGTGGTTGGAGGCATCCCTGGGGCGCCTCGAAGAGGCCGGCGTTCAACCTGACATCGGCACCACCCTGCTGCACCTCGGGTCTCTCCTCGCCGATGAGGGCGATGTCGAGGCGGCTCGACCGGCGCTCGCCCGGGCGCTGGCGATCGCTACGGCGGGGAGCGACCCCCTGGCCCGGGCGCATGCGTTAGCCGCTCTGAACCTGGCTCATTGGAAGGCGGGGGACCTGCCGGCGGCGCTGTCGGTAGGCAGCGAAGCCCTGAACCTGTTCCGCGAACTGGGGCACCGCCCGACCGAGGGCACTGTCGCCTACCGCCTCGCGGCCGTGGCTCGGGGCCTCGGCCGGCCCAAGGCGGCCCGCCGTTACGCCCTGCTGGCCAGGGCCGCGGGCGAACAATCCAGCACCCGCTCCACCGTCGCCATGGCGGAGATAAATCTGGCCCGGCTCGACCTCGACGACCAGGCTTGGTCAACGGCCGCCGAGCACCTGGGACGTGCGCTGGCCGTAATCGACCCGGAAGCGGACCGGTGGGCCCTCGTCGAGGCGCTCGAGGCGGTGGCCCGGCTGGCAGTTGGACGGGGCCGGTCCGAGGCCGCTTCGGGCTGGCCCGCCCGAAGGGGGCCCGGGAGTTCCGGTCAGGGGTGACGGGTAAGGGCGCCGAGGTGACGCTACGGTAGGCGACGAGGGGAGCCCGGGCCGGAAGGCCAGGGGGGAAAGCCACATCAGCCGGGGCTCCCTGGATGTGAACTCATCGCCATAAAGGGCGGCAACGTCGGAGCAGGCAGATTGGCAACGGGGCGCCATGGGCCCAGAGGCGCCCCGGGACCTATTTGAAGGCCCCCAAGACCTGGCCCCGGGGGGTTTCGCCCGGCCCGAGGGGCAGCAGGGGCCGGGAGTTGGTGGCCCGCCGGAGCAGCAGGTTGTCCCCTCCACCGACCTGGTAGACGCCGCCCCGGTCGGTGAACAGCCCGATCTCGGCCGCCGGGTTCTGGCACGCGACAAGGGCCACCTCGCCGGCGGGGGACTTGGCCGGCCTGTCGACCAGGACGGACTGCACGCCGGCTGTGCCCCGGCCCTTGACCGGGTACTCGTCCAAGGGCACGGCCAGAGCCATGCCCGAGACGTGCACGCTCAGCAGGGACGCCCCCTCGACCTTGACGGCACAGACGACGCGGTCCTCGGTGTCGACTTTGGCCCCGGCCACCATACCGGCCGGGCCGGTCGGCACCGGCCGCAGCTTGGCCCCGGTCTCGAGGCGCAAGACCTGGCCCAGGGCCTTGGCGATGAGGATCTCATCGTCGGCGTCATGAGGAACGACGGCCACGATCCGGTCAGCCTCGGGTACCCGGCAACAGATGATCCCGCCGGCGTTGGCATTTGCGAGTGTTGCCGCCGGTAGCCGCTTTACCTGGCCCCGGGCCGAGACCAGCAGGTAGAAGGGAGCGTCCTCCCCGCTGAAGGCGGCGGCGACGCCGTCCGGCCCCGGGAGGGACAGTACGGGGCGGCCGGCCCCGCTGCGGCCCACCGGCTGGTCTGACAGGGTGGCGCGGACGGCCTGGCCCTGCTCGGTGAAGATCAGCAGGCGCTGGTCTGACCGGGTGGCCAGTACGGCTACCAACGAGGACGAGCCGGCCAACCTGATCGGGGCGGACGACGGGGCCCGGGCGGTCCGCGGGGTCAGCAGGGCGGTGCCGTCGGACGCCACGTACGCCCACACGTCCTCGGAGGGGGCCGAGGCCAGGATGACGGTCTTGGGTTTGCCGTTCGTGCTGAGCACCTCGGCCGACGCCGTGGTGCTCTCGGCCGAGATCACGGTCCGGCGGGGCCGCCCGAAACGCTTGCGGACGTCCTTCAGCTCCTCGCGCACGATATTGGTCACCCCGTCGGCCGATCCCAGGATGGCGGTGATCTCGTCGGCTCGGGCACCCTTTTGCCGGATTTCTTCGTCGATACGGAACCGGTTCAGGGCGTTGATCCGTTTGAGGGCCATGTCCAGGATGTGCTCGGCCTGGATCTCGTCGATCGGC